>CANMPY010000246.1 GCA_947499775.1 Bacteroidota bacterium
AAAGAAAAGTTTTTTGAACTTAAAAATCAACATGACACCACAGTAAACAACCGCAACCGAGAATTAGTTGAAGCCGAAAACCGCTTTAGAAGCAAAGAGCAAAGTGTTAACGATAAGATTGCCAATTTAGAAAAAAAACAAAAAGAAGCCGATGTCCTAAAGGATGAGTTAGCCATTCAATTAGATGTGGCAAAAGTTAAAAAGCAGGAGGCCGAAAAAATACATGCCAGCCAAGTTCAGCAATTAGAAAAAATTGCAGGATTATCAGCTGAGCAAGCTAAAAATGAATTGGTAGAAGCATTAAAGGCCGAAGCGCAAACGCAAGCATTGGCTCAGATGAAGTACATCATTGACGAAGTTAAATTAACAGCGACCAAAGATGCCAAACGCATGGTACTGCAAACCATACAACGAACAGCAGCCGAGCAAGCTATTGAAAATACAGTAACAGTATTTCATATTGAAAACGATGAAGTAAAGGGCCGAATTATTGGCAGAGAAGGACGTAATATAAGGGCATTAGAAGCCGCTACCGGAATTGAAATAATTGTAGACGATACACCCGAAGCTATAATTCTATCGGGCTTTGATCCAATACGCAGAGAAGTGGCACGTTTATCGTTGCACCGATTGGTGTCGGATGGTAGAATACATCCTGCACGAATTGAAGAAGTGGTTGAAAAAACCAAAAATGACGTAGAACAAGAAATTATTGAGATAGGTCAAAAAACCGTTGTTGATTTAGGAATTAATGGTCTTCATCCAGAATTAATCCGAATGGTTGGAAGAATGCGATACCGTTCATCTTATGGTCAAAATTTATTAAAACACAGCCGTGAGGTAGCTAATTTGTGCGCTATAATGGCGAGTGAATTTGGCTTAAATGCAAAAATGGCTAAGCGTGCAGGTTTACTACACGATATAGGTAAAGTGCCCGATGACGACCCAGAAACACCGCATGCTTTGCTGGGTATGAAATTGGCCGAAAAATATGGCGAACATCCTGACGTAATAAATGCTATTGGCGCGCATCATGATGAGATAGAAATGAATAATTTATTATCACCAATTATTCAGGCCTGCGATGCTATATCAGGTTCAAGGCCAGGTGCGCGTCGCGAAGACAGTGAAGGATATATCAAACGTTTGGTTGATTTGGAAAAATTAGCCGTTGCATTTGATGGCGTTGATAAAGCCTTTGCTATCCAAGCTGGTAGAGAGCTAAGGGTAATCGTTAATAGCGATGTGTTAGATGATAAACAATCAGATCTTTTGTCTTTTGATATTTCACAAAAAATTATGAAAGAAATGATTTATCCAGGACAAATAAAGGTAACCGTTATAAGAGAACGTCGTGCCGTAGCCTTTGCTAAATAAATTATAAATACATTGAAGAATTTCATACTATTTGGCCCACCGGGGGCGGGAAAAGGCACTCAATCTGAACAACTGATTGCTAAATACCACCTCATTCATCTTTCGACCGGAGATATATTGCGTGCCGAAAGAAAAGAAGGAACACCTTTGGGTCAAAAAGCAAATGAGTACATATCCAAAGGTGAATTAGTGCCAGATGAAGTTGTAATAGAGATGGTTGCTAATAAAATAAATGAAAATTTAGATGCCATAGGTTTCATTTTTGATGGATTTCCAAGAACAGTAACCCAAGGCAATGCATTGGATGATATGTTGAATAAACTCGGGCATCCAATTACAAAAATGTTGGCTTTGGAAGTAGATGAGGATGAACTAACAAAGAGATTGCTCTTGAGAGGTGAAACGTCAGGAAGAGCTGATGATCAAGAAGAAGCAACTATACGAAATAGATTTAAAGTATACAACGACGAAACTTTACCTCTAAAAGAATTTTACAGAGTTCAAGGTAAATACAATGGAGTGAATGGAATGAATAGTATAGAAACGGTATTTGGTGAATTATGTGCGCTATTGGATTAAGTGTGTTGAAGGAATATATCTAAAAATAAAGAGGCGAAAAGGAAATACGGGGTGTTTTTTTTAAAAAACAGATCCATTTCCAAGGTTTTTTTTAGAATTTAAATCGAGTAAAATTTAAAATAAATTGGCAGAATCAAACTTTGTAGACTATGTAAAAATCTTTTTCCGATCGGGTAAAGGAGGTGCTGGATGCATGCATTTGCACCGTGATAAACTTACAGCAATGGGTGGCCCTGATGGTGGAGATGGAGGTAATGGCGGCTCGGTTATATTACGAGGAAATGCGCAAATGTGGACGTTACTGCATTTGAAATACAAGAAACATATTCATTGCGATGATGGCAACAAGGGAGAGGGAGGCAATAAAACAGGAAAGCAGGGTGAGCATGAAATTATAGATGTGCCTTTGGGTACAGTAGCTCGAGATGCCGAAACGGGTGAGTTTATATTTGAAATAACCGAATCGGGGCAAAAAGAAGTATTAATGCCCGGCGGAAGAGGGGGCTTAGGCAATTGGCATTTTAAAACGCCCACAAAGCAAACCCCACATTATGCTCAACCGGGAGAAGATGGTATAGAAGGATGGCGCATTTTAGAATTAAAAGTGTTGGCTGATGTTGGTTTGGTAGGTTTCCCAAATGCAGGGAAAAGCACCTTGCTTTCGGTAATATCAGCTGCAAAACCAGAGATTGCCAACTACGCATTTACAACCCTAGTTCCTAATTTAGGGATTGTAAAATACCGAAGTTATCAGTCGTTTATAATGGCGGATATACCTGGTATTATTGAGGGGGCTTCAGAAGGCAAAGGATTAGGTACGCGATTTTTAAGGCATATTGAACGCAATTCGGTCTTATTGTTTATGATTCCTGCCGAGGCCGGAAATATTACCAAAGAGTTTAATATTTTGTTAAACGAACTGGAAAAACACAATAAAGAATTGCTATTTAAAAAGAGATTGATAGCCATTACAAAAACAGATCTTATCGACGAAGAACTGATGGAACTTTTAAAAGCAGATTTGCCCGAAGGCGAAGAATGCATCTTTATTTCATCGGCTACTGAATTCCAAATTCCCGCTCTAAAAGACAAATTGTGGTCATTACTACAATAGGGATTTAGCCATTTTTGATTCAATGCAATTTTACAACTTATTGATTAATGCTTATTGCAATTAAAAGAATACGTTTTTAAAGGCCTAATTCTTTTCGTTGCTCGTCGCTAATTGATGATGGCGCATCAATCATAACATCCCTCCCCATATTATTTTTTGGGAATGCAATAAAATCACGAATGGTTTCGGATCCACCAAAAAGTGAGCATAATCGATCAAATCCAAAAGCAATTCCACCATGAGGAGGTGCCCCATATTCAAAAGCGTTCATCAAAAATCCAAATTGATTTTGGGCTTGTTCATCGGTAAATCCCAATAATGAAAACATCTGCTTTTGCAGATCTTTATTGTGTATACGAATACTGCCGCCTCCTACTTCTACCCCATTAATTACCATAT
>CANMPY010000247.1 GCA_947499775.1 Bacteroidota bacterium
AGGCATTTTATCAAGGGCCTGACGAATAATGGAAAGGCTTTGATGAATTTCTTCTTGCCTAACATTAAATCGATCAAATGTATCACCGCTTTTGCCGACAGGTACTATAAAATCAAAATCCTGATAGGATGAATACGGATTCATAATCCTTACATCGTAATCAACTCCCGCTGCTCTAAGATTTGGACCTGTAAATCCATAGTTCAACGCGCGTTCGCCACTAATGGGGCCAACACCTATAACCCTATCCATAAAAATTCGATTTCGCATAAGCAAATTTTCGAAATCTTCTAATCGCCTAGGGAATTCTTTAAGAAATAAATTTATCTTTTGATAAAACACAGCATTAAAATCCCTTTCAAACCCTCCTATTCGTCCAATATTTGTAGTAAGTCGTGCCCCGCACACTTCTTCAAATAAATCATATATACGCTCGCGCTCTTGAAAAATATATGTAAACCCAGTTAATGCTCCTGTATCAACACCTATAACACTATTGCAAACTAAGTGATCCGAAATACGAGCTAATTCCATGATAATAACGCGCATATAATCAACCCTTTTAGGCACTTCAATACCAATGAGTTTTTCAACGGTCATATCCCAACCAAGGTTATTTATTGGCGATGAACAATAATTCAATCGGTCTGTTAATGGTGTAATTTGATTATAAGGCCGTCTTTCGGCTATTTTTTCAAAGGCTCTATGTATATATCCAATGGTTTGGGTAGCCGATTGAATACGCTCGCCGTCCATGGTCAATACATTTTGAAAAATACCATGAGTTGCAGGATGGGTTGGTCCTAAGTTTAGTGTGGTAAACTCACCATCTATGCTATCGCCTTTAAGTTTTTGAGGGGTATTATTCATGGTTAGTTTTTTCGGGCCAATGCTTTCTTATCATCAAATGTAACGCCTTCATTTCCGTTTCTTCCAAAATAACGATCATCTTTATCGGTTCGCGTAGCATCTTCCATTGGATATTCTTTACGTAAAGGAAAATAATCCATATCCTCCATATTCAATATCCGAATAAGATTGGGGTGTCCTTCAAAATTTATACCATAAAAATCAAACGTTTCCCTTTCCATCCAATTTGCTGCCGAGTAAATATCACTCACTGTTGGTACATTAATATTGGCACGGCCAACAAATGTTTTTAAGCGTATTCTAAAATTTTTGTAAAGATTGTGCAAATGATATACTACGGCAAACTCTTTATCTCCTTTATTTGGGTAATGCACACCACATAAATCAGTTAAGAACATAAAGTCGGTAAATGAATTTTCTTTTAGCCACTTTATAACAGGCTTTATATGATCTACTGGCAATTCAATTGTCAATAGTCCATGAGGCTCGGATGAATTAACCACAGTACCTGGAAATTCACTTTCAATTGCTTTTAATACGTCGTCGTTATTCACTTGATTTTAAGAAATATTATACGATTCAAGTAAGGTTCTATATTCTTCAGTATATCGGCGTCTAAGGCTTTCATCTTTTACTAAGTCTTGAATTCTCATTATGCCGTCAATAATTTGTTCGGGGCGCGGTGGGCAACCTGGAACGTAAACATCTACTGGAATTACTTTATCAATACCTTGCAAAACGCTGTAAGAGTCGAAAATACCACCACTACAGGCACATGCCCCAACGGATAACACCCATTTAGGTTCGGCCATTTGCTCGTAAACTTGGCGTAATATTGGACCCATTTTCTTTGAAATTGTTCCCATCACCATCAATAAATCTGCTTGGCGCGGTGAAAAGCTCATGCGTTCCATACCAAAACGAGCCAAATCGTAATTTGAACCCATGGTGGCCATAAATTCAATTCCACAGCATGAAGTAGCAAAAGGCAATGGCCATATGGAATTGGCTCTTGCCAACCCTATAACATCGCCCAATTTAGTGGCAAAAAAACCTTCGCCCTCTAATCCTTGTGGTTTTTGTGTTACTGTTAATTCTGCCATAATCTCGTATTTAATCGTCCCATTCAAAGGCTCCTTTTTTCAAAACATATAAAAAACCTATCATAAAAAATCCTACGAACATCAATACCGCAAAAAATCCGGCTTGACCCATTTCTTTAAAATTTACGGCGTATGGATAAAAGAAAATAATTTCGACATCGAACAATACAAAGAGTATCGCAGTCATAAAATATTTAACCGAAAATGGAATCCGAGCATTCCCTTTTGCTTCAATTCCACATTCAAAATTATCTTGCTTGTTTTTAGTTTTTTTATAGGGCCCTAAAATGTGGGTTACAATTAATACAAAAACAACAAATCCAAGCGCTACGGCAGCTTGTATTAAAATTGGTAAATAATTGGCAGGTGCGTTCAACGGATGTAAAAAAAGTAGGCGAAATTAGATGAATTTAAATAATCTTCAAAGTGGTTTTGTAACACTTTTTTGCAATTAATAATGAGTTTAAGTTGTTAAGTTATTGATTGAAAAAATATAACACAAATTGCTTTAAATGGGGATTGGTTTAAAAGGTTATAAGCGTGCAACTGATAAGGTGGAAATGAAAAGTTATAATGGCTATTATACCCAATCCTAAAACGATATCACCTAACCTACAAATTATCTTTTGAATTTTGCAAATCATCATAGTTTAATTTTCCTCCCCAATACCTCATCTGTCTCATGGCGAATTTTTGTCGTTTTAAAGTGTAACGCGTTGGATTGGTGGCCGAAAATTTTAAAGGATTGGGCAATATTGCTGCAATAGCCGCCGCCTGTTGATTAGATAATGCAGCTGCCGATTTATGAAAATATTTTTGCGATGCGGCTTCAGCTCCATAAACACCATCACCCATTTCAATAATATTTAAATACACTTCCATAATGCGTTCCTTGCTCCAAAATATTTCAATTAAAAAGGTAAAATAAACTTCTAAGCCTTTGCGCAACCAACTGCGGCCTTGCCATAAAAACAAATTTTTAGCCGTTTGTTGACTTATTGTACTCGCGCCGCGTTTTCTTTTTTTCCATTTATTTTCGGCTAAGGCTTTTTTAATGGCTGTAAAATCGAATCCATTATGTATCAAAAAATTTTGATCCTCGGTACAAACAACGGCCAATTGTAACCGATTAGAAATATTATCGAGCGATTCCCAATCTTTATTCAACTTTAAGGATTCGCCGTTGCTCTTCTGTTCAATGCATCGGTTTATCATCAATGGCGTAATGGGCACTGGAACCCACTTAAAAAAAAACACAAGAAGCAAGCTGATGGCTAAAAAATAGATACCTATTTTTTTGATAAGCTTCCAGATAGCCCAGCTAGCGATTAATTTAAACATTCCGCAAATCTAAAATTTGATTTAAAATTATTATATTTAGTTGTAAACATATAAAATTTATAATAACAGCGAGGTGTTTAAATTAAATTTCTTGACCACATTAACCTATATTGGTATTTTTGCACGCAATGGAATTACTACAACACTTTATTGAA
>CANMPY010000248.1 GCA_947499775.1 Bacteroidota bacterium
TTCAATCAACATTATTATGATGGGGCTAAGCTAAAGGCCATAGGGGATTATGAAGCGGCAATTAAAGAATTTAAACTTGCCTTAAAAGTGAATCCCAAAAGCCATGAATTGTTGTATCAATTGGCCAATAGCTATTTTAAGGCAAAAAAATTGGATGAAGCCCTTCCTTGGGCCGAACAAGCCGTTAAAAAAAATAAAGAGTATAATTTTTGGTATTCAGGCCAATTAGCACAATTATACAGTTTGGCAAAACAATATGATAAATCGTCTGAGGTATTTGCAAGCATGGTTGAAAAGGATCCAAAGCGTAAAAGCAATTACGAAGAAGCAGGAAATCAATATCTAAATGCTAAAAAGCCAAAAGAGGCAGCAATGTATTTTGAAAAATCAATTTCAAAATTTGGTCCTGAAGAAAAAATTTGCCGTAAGTTGGAGCAATTATATTTTGAGTTGGGCAAACCGGATGACGCCATTCGCATTCAAAAACAATTAGCCGAAACCTATCCATCCGAGATAAAATATTTAGGACTTTTGGCCGAAAGTTATCTGAAAATAAATAAGGTTAACGAAGCTAAGGCGGCGTACATTAAAATTTTCGAGAGTGATGAGTCTAACGGTTTTGCAAGCTTTGGTATGTCGGATATATTAAGGCGTGAAGGGAAAAATGAAGAATCGTTTGTTTTCTTAGTTAAGGGATTTGCAGATAGACGAGTTGCCATTCAACATAAATTAAAAGTTATTGCCTCGTATTATATGGTCATTACCAAAGATGAAAAGAGCAAAGCCCAAGCTATTGAACTAAGTAAAAAATTAATTGAAACCCATCCCGACGATGCTTTGGCCTATCAGGTTTATAGCGATATTTTGTTTGCCCTTAATCAATTTAATGAAAGCAGAGATTTTTTGAAACAAGGCCTCGCATTGGATGGCAAAGATTATAGAATTTGGCAAAAGCTTTTTGGATTAGACATAAAATTAGCAAACAACGTGTTTTTGTATGACGATAGTAAAGCGGCACTTGAGTTGTTTACCTCACATCCAGGATTATTTATTATTCATAGTCAAGCGGCTATGCGAATTGAACAGTACGATCAAGCTATTGAAAAAGCACTAATGGGGTTGGATATCTCGTTCAAGTCGGATGAGAAAATTCAGTTATACCTTACTTTGGCAGACGCATGGTTCGAAAAAGAGAATTTTGACCAAACAGAGCATTATTATAAAAAAGCATTAGAAACCGATCAGCAAAATCCATTGGTGCTCAATAATTACGCCTATTATTTATTTCAACGTAATGTTAGATTAAGTGAAGCGGAGGGTATGATTTTAAAAGCGTTGACAATTGATCCTCAAAACGGGTCGTTTGCCGATACCTACGGATGCATATTAATGGCATTAGGCAAACTAAGTGAAGCAGAACTATGGATAAAAAAAGCCATTGAAAAGGATGGCGAAAATGAAGAAGTTTTAGAGCACTTGGGCGATCTTTTGGTTTTACAGGGAAATAATAAATTGGCACTTCAGGCCTATACAAAAGCTTTGAAAATAAAACCAGATTCAAAAACAAATAAGGTAAAAGCAGAGAAACTAATAAATGTTAAATGAATAAATTAGGAACTATTACCCTGCTAATTCTCGTATTTTTCAGTTCGTGTAAGGTTAAAGAAAGGCAGGCTAAGCGATTGGTAAAAAAAACATACGATAATCGCGTCATTCTACCCGAAATTATAAAGGTGAATAATTCAGCTTTTGAGTTTGATTGCTTGAGCTATAAATCAAAATGCGATTATAAAGATGCTAATAATTCGCAATCCTTTACTATGAATTTGCGTATGAAACGCGATAGCATTTTATGGATTTCAATTACAGCTTTAGGTTTTGAAGTGGTTAGAGCAAAGCTCGATCGTGACTCGGTAAGAGTTGTATCACGCCTTCAAAAAAAATACTATTCATATGGCTACGATTACATCAAAAAACTTTCTGGGACAAGTTTGTCCTTAGTGCAAATTCAAAATTTATTAACGGCTAATTTATTATTTTTACCTGAAAATTATTCAAACACAGCCGAAACGTTAAAGTTCAAAACTACAGAGAGCTATATCGAAAACACAATTTCTATAAACGATAAATCAATGATTGTAGAGACGATTTTGCAGCATTTGGTAGAGCAAGCTAACGCCGAAGTAATTTATGCAAATTATAAAAAGGTTGACAAACAGCAATTTCCATGCAAAGTAGATATAGCGATTGTAACCCCTAAACAACAAATCAGTTTGCTTATGGAGAATAGCGGTATGAATACCGAAACCATTGAAGCCTTCCCATTTGAAATATCAGAAAAATATGAAAAAGGCAATTAAATACCTTCTTTTTTTTAGTATATCCTTTCTTTTTGTAATGGAAGCAGAGGGGCAGAGTAGAAAGGAATTGGAAAAATTGCGTACCAAAAAGGAAAAGGAAATAGCTATTACTAAGCGCAAACTGATAGAAACAAAAAAGAAAAAAGAAAAATCAGAAGAAGTGTTGAATACGCTGCGCGAACAAATTTCTCAAAAGCGAGAATTGGCAGGCGTTTATGTTGCTGAAGTTGATAAAATAGATATTGAAATAACGCGGCTTAACGAGGATGTAACCGCCCTTAATTTTGAGATTAATAAGTTGAAAAAGGAATTTGCCGGGTTAGTTTTACAAGGGTATAAATCGCGATCAGCAGCTTCAAAAATAAACTTTCTTTTTTCGGCCAATACCTTTCCGCAAACCATTCGCCGGTTTATTTATCTAAAAAAATTGCTTGATTTTAGAAAGAAACAGCTTGGACTTATAAAAGTTAAAAAGTATGAAAAGGCCATAAATTTAGCTGAGATGGAGCAAATTAAAGCCGAGAAAATGGGGATTGTAAAATCAAATGAAAAAATTCAGATTGAACTCGAAGAAGATGAGGTTTCGGCCGAAGTATTAATAAATGAATTACAGATAAAGGAATCATCACTTGCAATTGACTTGCGTAAAAAAGAAAAAGCTTACCGCGAATTGGATGCCGCATTAAAAAGAGCTATAGAACGTGAAATTGATTTGGCTCGAAAACGAGCTGAACAGGAACGTCAAAAAGAAATTGCCCGTATTAAAGAAAAAAACAGAAACAAACCCCCTGTAAAAGGCCAAAAAAATAATACCGAAATAGAATATATCGCCCCTTCCGATATTTCAACATTTGGCAAAATGAAGAGTCGATTGCCGTGGCCTGTTCAAGGTGGGTTTATTGCTCAAGGATTTGGAAGCCACCGTCATCCCACTTTGCCCGATGTTACCGTTATTAATAATGGGATAAATATTGCTGGAAATCCTGGAGTTAACGTTAAATGTGTATACGAAGGCGAGGTGTCGGCCATTCTTAAAATTCCTGGAATGAAGAATACACTTTTGGTTAAACATGGTGACTTTTTTAATACGGGCAATTTCTTT
>CANMPY010000249.1 GCA_947499775.1 Bacteroidota bacterium
TTATATCGCTCTATAAACTTAATTCGGCAAAGCAACACACTAGGCTAAATCCATAGTAGCGGAAGACTGTGTTTTTTTAAGCATATCTTGATAGGACATTTCAACACTAGCCAGAGTTCTTATGATCTGAGTAATACTAACTGTTGATACTTCCGATCGCCTCATCACAAGCTTATTTTCAGAATCGTCTCCCCCTCCTGTTATGTGAAAATTTTTAATAGTTTCGGCATTTAAATTTTCCGAATTTTCTATTTTCCAAGTTTCAAACCAAAGCTCTCTTTCTTTTTTCTTATGTGTTGGATAAAGCGCGGTAGAAGACCATATTTGAGGTAATTTTTGATCTTTTACGGATAGGTGAGCTTGTTTGCCATCCCAAACTAATTCGTAGAGCTTTAAGGATGATTTATATTCTACAATCACCATGGTAAAAGGTTCGATGCGATTAAAATTATAATTAACCACGAATTGATTAACGTTATTAAATTGAAAGAAATCGAGTAGTACCAATCCCCTACTTTTACGGTAGGGCGGATTGTTCTTATGTTTTACAAATCCACCGTTTAGCAAGCAAAGTGAAAACCCATTGGCCGAATTAGCAATCCAGGTCCCTTTTCCTTTCGGGTCAATTGGGAAAAGAACTTCCAAATGTTGTACAATTTGTTTTTGTGGCGGTAATGCAGTGGCACGCGCTAAAGATTCATCTCGATTACACGTCAATACAAAATCGTTTCCACCGGTTGGAACAAAACTAAGGGTACACATTATGGGTTATTATTGGTGAAATTTTAGTTATAAAACTTGGAATTAATAGTGATTGTATCGGCACGTTAAGGTGTTAATTTTTTTTAAAATAATTGGTTACGCAAACTAAACCTTTGATAAAAAGGCTTTTCTAACGTTTTTCATTGGAATATTCCATGCACGCTTTTACAAATTTAACAAATAAAGGGTGTGGGTTTTCGACCGTACTCTTTAATTCGGGATGATATTGTACGCCAACAAACCATCTATGTTTTGGTATTTCTATTATTTCAACAAGGTTCGTTTCTGGATTTTTTCCGGTAGCAATCATTCCCGCTTTTTCAAATGCGGATTCATAGGAATTGTTGAATTCGTATCGGTGCCTATGACGCTCGCTAATCTTACTTTTTCCATAAGCCAAATAGGATTTACTTCCTTTTCGTAAGTCACAATTATATGACCCTAAACGCATAGTTCCCCCTTTTTGTGATACTTCTTTTTGTCCTTCCATTAAATCAATTACTGGATCGGTACTCGAAACATTCATCTCGGTTGAATTAGCATTGGGTAGGTTTAATACATTTCTTGCAAATTCAATGACAGCCATTTGCATACCCAAGCAAATACCAAAGAAAGGAATATTATGGGTTCGTAAATATTCGATGGCATTAATTTTCCCTTCTATTCCTCTATTTCCAAATCCTGGCGCTATAAGCACCCCATCAAATTTAGCCAACTTATCTTTTGCATTATCAGCCGTTAATTGTTCGCTATGAATTGTTATAACATTTACCTTACAGTCGTTCTCGGCTCCTGCATGAACAAATGATTCAATAATCGATTTATACGCATCTTGCAATTCTACATATTTGCCAACAAGGCCTATAGTAACCTCATTAGTTGGATGCTTAACCCTTAAAATAAAGTCTTTCCAAGCTTCTAATTCAGGTTCATTTCGCAATGGGAGTTTTAATCGTGCCAAGGTTACCTTATCTAATTTTTCCTTTAGCATTAATAAAGGAACATCGTAAATTGTATCAGCATCAATAGACTCGATAACAGCGTTTTGATTTACATTACAAAACAGGGCTATTTTTCGGCGAATATCGGCATTCAGTTTATGTTCGGTACGGCATACTAATATATCGGGCTGAACGCCTAACTCCTGTAAATCTTTTACAGAGTGTTGTGTAGGCTTTGTTTTAAGTTCTTTGGCGGCTTTTAAATAAGGAATAAGGGTTAAATGAATAATGCAAATTGCATCGTTTCCTAGTTCCCATCGTAATTGCCGTACGGCTTCAATGTAAGGCAACGATTCTATATCTCCTACCGTTCCACCTAATTCAGTTATTATAATATCGTATTGGCCTTTTTCATCCAATAACATCATCCTTCGCTTTATTTCATTGGTTATATGAGGAATAACTTGAACTGTTTTTCCAAGGTATTCGCCCCTTCGTTCATTTTCAATAACAGTCTTATAAATTCGGCCTGTAGTAACATTGTTGGCTTGCGAAGTTGGCAAATTTAAAAACCGTTCGTAATGCCCCAAGTCTAAATCCGTTTCAGCACCATCTTCGGTTACAAAACATTCGCCATGCTCATATGGGTTCATTGTACCCGGATCAACATTAATATAAGGATCAAACTTTTGAATGGTTACATTATAACCTCTCGATTGAAGCAACTTGGCTAAAGATGCAGATATAATACCTTTACCTAACGATGAGGTAACGCCTCCCGTAACAAATACAAATTTTGATTTTCGCATAATTTTAGGCTTTAAAAAACCTCTGTGTACGGGATGCAAAGGTAAAAGATTTTTATGACCAAACCACCCATGTTATCAAGATTATTTCAACATCGGGTAATTATTAGTGGTTATTTTTAGTAAAAAACAGTAAGAAAAAAAAGATGCTTAATTAGATCTAAGATTTTATATAGTTGTAATGTTTAATGCTTTGGCGTTAGGAAAGTTAAATAGCACTCCTTAATATTGCAGTCGTATCCTATTTTTTTTTAGCTAAAATGGCTTTACGATTATTAAATATAAGAGAAAAAAAAAGGACCTTAACGTGGCGACTACGCGAAACAATATGAAACAAAACCATTTAAATCTTTTACTAAGTTGTGCTATAGCAATTGGCTTATCGTCATGCATGTCCACAAAAAAGGGATATCAATCGTCGCCTGTGGTTTCTCGAAATGTTCAATTAGACCCCATAAAAGCTGACATAGTTGTAAATGAAACGACTAAACTTTCAGGTAAAAGTACAAGTACATATATTTTGGGTTTCAGAATTAAAGGCGACAACACCATAGCCGACGGGATAACTTACAGTACCGATGCGGGAGGTTCAGGATTAAATTTAAACGTGCTAAAAACAGCTAAACTCAATAAGGTGCGATCGGCTGCTGCATACAAAGCGCTAGCTACTGGAGATTATGATTTTTTGGTTCACCCTAATTACACAACATCCACAAAAAATTTCGTGGGAATTGTAAAAATTTACGAATGTACTGTTTCGGGATACGGAGCAAAATATCAAAATTTTAGAACGGAAAAACAAAAAATAGTCATTATCGAAGATGGCAAAGAACTGATATTGCAAGATAAATAAAGCCTTTTAATTTATTTTCTACAGCCTTTGCCTATAGGTTTTAATAAATATTGCCCCTAAATTTTGGTGAGGGGG
>CANMPY010000250.1 GCA_947499775.1 Bacteroidota bacterium
CTCTGTAGAATCAAGTAAGAATGGATTGGGTTCTTTGTAAGCGTCCCTACTTACCGATACCTGAATTGAAAAAGGTTCGTTCGTGTTGAAATATTCGTTAATTACCAATTTTTCATAGTATGGGTTTAGCGAATCACTTGATATTTCTTCTTCACAGCCCATAAATAGTATTGGAAAAACGAAAGCTATAATTATTTTTTTAATCATTTTTTAAAATCTTAATATATAAGTTACACCAGGAATGAAAAATGGCACGGATATTTTTTTAAGTTTATATACACCAGTTCCTGGCATTGCTTTGTTAGGAGTGTATTCAGCAAAAAGTCGAATTGGATTTTTAGCTAACAGGGCATTATAGAGGGTAAAAAAAGCTTGTTGTTCCAAGATTCTATTTCGATTATCACGTTCAAAAATACAACCTAAATCAAGTCGTTGAAATACAGGTCCCTTGTAATTGTTTAGTGAGCTGTAATCTAAAATAATGTTATTATCAATATCGAGGTATTTGCCGCCTGGCAAGGTATAATGCCGTCCGGAAGCTAAAGTGAAGTTTAAAAACAATGAATTTAATTCGTTAATTCGGTAGTTCATAACAAGATTCAGGGTATGTCGGCGATTATATGAAAACTGAAAATCTCTTCCTAAATTTAAGTTATCAAATTGTCTATTTGCAAACGCGAGCGTATAGCCAACCCATCCTGTGAAATAGTCCGAATTTTTATTTATAAGTAGCTCAACACCATAATTTTTTGCATTTCCAGTTTCTAGAATGGTTTGCCAATCCAAATCTGTATCTAAATAGCCAGGATCTACTTTGGCAAACAAAACATTGCTAATTGTTTTATAATAGGCATTTAGGGTTAAGCTGTACCCCTCATTCAGCTCCTTAGCGATGCCTACATTAATCTGATCCGACATTTGTGCTTTAATTTGTTTGGTAGAAGGAACCCAAAAATTAAAGGGGAAACCAATTCCTGAATTGGTTAATAAGAATACGGATTGATGCATACGGGCATAGGATGCCTTAAAGGATAAGCTTGGATTTATGATATAACGTCCCGAAATGCGCGGTTCAAACATTTTTGGTTTGTAATCATAGGTCGAATTAATAAAATACACAAAACGAACACCGGCATTAATTTTTAATTCATTCGAAATTTTGTAATCATCTTCTAAATAAACAGCTATTTCTGGGCAAAAGATTGACGTTTTAGTTCCACTCACAATTGGTTTTATATTATCGGTGGTTGTAATTTCACTATAGCCAGGATTAATAAAATGGTTGGTGTTTTGAATGCCAAAATGAAAATTATGATAATTGGTATAGCTATATTCAAAATCGGCGTTCAAGGCCAAATCAATAATTCCATTTTGATAGGAGTACGCAGCGCTTTTGATTTTTTGTGAAATTGAATCGGTATACGTTTCCGTTAAGTCATTGGATACGTTAGACCTTGTGCCACTTAATGAAATATTTGAAAATAATTTAGGATTAAAAATATGATTCCAACGCATTATTGAGGATACATTTCCGTATTCTATTTTCATTTTCGAACTACTTAAAGAATCAGAATTACTCAGAGGGTATTTGTCACGGCCAGCGTATACCGAAAAATGAAGGTAATCGTATGGTGTAAGTTTATGTTTTATTTTTAAATTATAGTCTGATACAACAAAGATATCGCCTGCTGAATTGGCACTCGCACCAATGTTGAGGGCGTCCCAATACGTACGTCGTATGCCAAGGGAATAGGTTGTTTTTTTCTTTTTGCCTAATGGCCCTTGAACAGATACTTTTGTCATTAACAATCCCATTGAGGCTTTGCCATAATGTTCTTTTATATTTCCTTCATTTGAGGTAATATCGATTACAGAACTAACTCTGCCGCCATATCGAGCTGGAAATCCGGCTTTGTAAACTTGGATGGAATTGGTAATGTCGGGTTGAAAAATAGATAATAGTCCAAAAATATGCGTTCCATTATACACCGGTACGCCATCCAAAAGTACCAGATTTTGATCGGCTGCTCCTCCCCTAATATATAAATTACTTCCAAATTCGTTGCCGGCTGTAATTCCTGGCAAACTTTGCAACCCCTTAATAAGGTCAGGTTCAGATATTAAGTAGGGCAATTCTTTAAGCAATCCTGTGGGTACATCTATTTTACCACTTATTGGATTGGTAATTTCACTTTGCGTTTTATTAATATCATTAATTTGAGATTTATCCAGTTCTAATCTAATCAACTTAATATTCACCTGAACATCAGAATCAATAAAAATTGAATCCCGCTTTGTATTAAACCCTCCAAAGCTATATTCAATAAAAAAGTCTTGTGGTGGTACAGAAATACTGAAATATCCAAAATTGTTTGAAATTGTTTCAGTTTGCCAATCGGGCAAGTTAATTCTTGCTCCAACAATTGGCTCACCTGTTTCATCATTCGTTATGTAGCCAAATACACGATAACCGTATTGCGAAAAGGCAGGAATGGCTAGTACTAAAACAAAAAGAACAGCTAAAAATCTTTTATTCATATTCAACCCCAAACGTACATTAAATTATAAGGTTAAAAAAGTTCATTTTACTGAAAGGCCATAAAATTTTTATAAACTCAAGATACATTGCATAATGTTGATTAATAAAACGAGGACTGGTGGCACAAAATTAATAATTGTATAATATTGCAAACTGAAATGAAGGTGATAATTTATACGGATGGCGCAGCTCGGGGAAACCCTGGCAGAGGAGGTTATGGAGCAGTGATGATGTGTGGTGTACATAAGAAAGAATTGAGTGCTGGGTTTCGATTAACAACAAATAACCGCATGGAATTGATGGCGGTAAAAGTAGCGTTGGAGGCACTTACCAAAGATAATCAGGAAATTGATATTTATACCGATAGCAAATATGTAATGGATGCATTTGTGAAAAACTGGATTTATGGTTGGCAAAAAAAAGGGTATAAAAATATTAAAAATCCTGATTTATGGCGTCCTTTAATTGCTTTGTACAACAAGCATGTTATTAAATTTCATTGGGTAAAAGGTCATTCGGGCAATACATTAAACGAGCGTTGTGATGAATTAGCTACGGTATCGGCTGATGGTGGCGGACTATTAATAGATAAAGGCTACGAGGATAGTTTGAATGATGATAAAGGAGGGTTGCTCTAAGGTTTAATAATTGACAACTTTTTAAAAAGTTGTCAATTCTATACTACTATTCCCTAATCCATTTAAAATTAAATACATCTCTCCCATTTGAGCATTTAATAAAATAAACGCCGAAAGCTAAATAACTTAAATCTTTTGAGAATTTATCGGTTTGTTCAAATTCCCAACTGATTAATTGTTTTCCTGAAATATCAAACAAGGCTATTTCATTAAATTTAAAATTATCAGATGAAATAGCTAGTTCTCCGTTTGGCGAAGG
>CANMPY010000251.1 GCA_947499775.1 Bacteroidota bacterium
TTCTAAAGGTACTTAATTCATATACTATAAAACTTCCAATTTGGTTTTTTATATATTCAAAAAAAATGCCCCTCACCGGCCAAATCCGGGAGAGGCACACTAAACTTAAACATGAAACGTATTCAAGATTTTAGTATAGCTAACTTTGCTAAGTTTGGATTTATCTTTTTAGACATACTCAAATACTTTTCGGCTGCTTTGTTATTCCCCAAAGCCTTTTCGATAGCAGCGGCATGTGCCATTAATTTTGCACCTTTCGTTCCCATTCGCATAGCTTTATCCATGTGTTTTTTGGCATTTGCAAAATTTCCTTTCGAATAATAAACCCATGCCATTGTATGGTTTGCATCGATGTTGTTTGGGCGGCGGTCAAATTCAATTTTTGCATAGCTAAGGGCTTGGTCTACCTCGCCCAATTCTAAAAATATATTCGCTTTTTCCATGTCGGTTTGATGCCCGCTTTGGGCATCTTCATTCAGCATGGTTATGCAAGTTTTATAAAGTTCATTTGCTTGTTTTGTATTGCCTTTTTGTTTTAAGGCTTCGGCTTTATTTTCATAAAATGCTACTTCCGGCATTATGCTAGATGCTTCATCAAAGTTAAGAATAGCCTTATCAAATTGGCCTTTGGCCATCTCTATTAGCCCCATTGCATTGGTGGCAAAAGCATAACTCGGGCGTTGCTCTAGTATGCGTTGTGCAATGGATTCGGCCTCCATCAAATTGCCCGTGTTAATGTACAAATTGGTTAGCGTGTTAGCAGCCCATGAAGCTTCTTCAGAACCGGCTAGGCCTGCCTGATAGGCCATTTTCATAGCTTCTATAGCACCGGCATTATCTCCATAAATTTCACGCAAATACGAAACCCTTGCGTACGACTCTAAACCCGGACGAAGCGATTGCATTTTATCCGACATTTTTACTGCCTCTTCATAATTCCCCATTTCAACATTGGCGTCGCATAGCACACCGTATACAAAACTATTATAACTATTAAGCATGGTAGCTTTTGTGCCTACGCGTAAAGCTTCATTAAAATGATGAAGCGATAAAAGTACAGATGCCTTGAATGCATAAGCTTCAAAATTTTCAGGATCGCGTTTTATGACATCGTTTAAAAGGCTAAGGGCGGCGGGGTAATAATATGGATGTTCGCCGGTGATACGCGCTTCTTGCATATATAATTGGGCAAGGAGCAATTTTGATTTTAGGGCGTTGGAGTCATTTTTTATTTGGTCACAATATGCCAAAGCTTTATTTTTTACGGTTTCCCAATCAGACAATTTTGCCAGTTCGGGATTTCGGGTTTTAAGCATTGCGTATCCAAATGGTACTTCTTTTTTGGTATTGGCATTGTTGTGTGTACACGCAATTAAACCTATAAGCATTAATAGAACGAGGGTATTATATATCTTGGTTTTCATGTTTTTAGTTTTTTAAGATGGGTTTTAAAAAAAGGCGGGTCATTTTTTGGGTATGCACCCGCCTTAATAAATTGGTATTAGTTACTGACAATCATTTTTACCGATGCAGTGCCATATTCGGAGTATATTTCGGCGAAATAAAGCCCCGATTTTAAATTTTCTGCATTAAAATCTACGGTTTGAATGCCTGAATTTTGCTTTACATTGGTTAACACATTAGCTATTTTTTTTCCATCGATGTCAAACACAACAATGCTTACACGGCTACTTGAGGCCAGATTGTATTTGATGCGAGTTGTGCTCTGAAAAGGATTTGGATAATTCGTAGCTACTAAGCCTTTGTTTCCAATATTTAGTTTTGCAATTCCTAGGGGAGGTAAAGGCGTTGCCGAATAAGATGCTCCACGGAAACTGGCCCAGGGCTGTTGAACGTAGGGAAATGTTGTTTGGAAAGTGGTGTCATTTTTTGTAACGCCGGCATGAAATCCCAAAACTTTGCCCAACATGGCGGTAACAGGGCTACCTGTTCCTGAATAATCATCATACCATAAGCCTATTGCTGCTAAAACAACTCCGCCAACGGCTTGCAATTCGATAGTAGTTACATCGTCTTCAAGTCTTCGGCCATTGGGGAAACCATCCATATTTGGAATATTTTGCAAAGTGGTACTCGTATTAAATCGGGCGTCGGTTAATCCCAAAACGGCTGCATATATAATTCCCAAGGAACTAAAATCAGCTGAATTGCGTGGTGTAGGCGGAACTGCCATGTTCAAACGCAACATATCGCCAAGCGTTGGCAAAAAGTTGTTGATAAAAGGTTTGCCAGCGGCAAGTGGGTTTCCATTTTTTCCTGTTGCCAATTGATATGGTATTAAATTTGGAACCCCTGTATAAAAGGCAGGTAAAATATCTACAGCTCGCGGACTCATGGAGTCGGGCAGTAAAATAGTTCCAAATATAGCATCGTCAAGGGCTGTTCCGGCTAAGGCCGAATTGCCTTTTAAAGACCACAGCCCTTTTTTGCCATTTCTAAAATCAAAGGCGCCCAGTGAATTCGATTGTATTCGTAAATCGGCTAATCCAGGTACGGCTGTACCAAATTGTGAATCATCCATATATAAGGCTAATTCAGGATTGGTAAAATATTTGGCAAATTGTAAATCGCTTGCCGGTGTTACCGAATTCCATTTGTCTTTGTCGCCTATGGGTATAACCGCTTCATTGGTTAATGGCATTCCAAGGCGTGATACCTGAATCCAATTTCCAGTGGAAGTAGAGTTGCCGCCTGTAGAACTTAAGGTAGTAATGGCTTGGCGACTGGCCGATGCCCATACACCAATTACATACGATGGATCTAAAATATTGGCAGCCATACTCACATCCTTACCGTTTTTTTGCAACGTAGAGATAGGAATTTGAATACAAATGGTGTGGCAATTAAATTTAGCGACGCCATCCCTCGCACCCGTTTTTCTGAATCCACCAAGGTCAAATGCGCCCCCTAAATCAACAAAGAAAGGATCGTCGATTGGGCCACAAAATACTTTTTCGCCAGTGGTTCCTGTTGTAATTGCAGCAGTCATTAAAGCACCATAATTAGCTGCGGCTAATCCAGCTGCTCCTTGTATAGAACGGGGGCCGATGTTGGCAGGAGGAACCATTCCCGAAGCGATTATAGTTGTAAAACTAACGCCACCATTGGTGCTGCGCTCAAGTTTATACGTTGTTTTTAAATTTTGTTTTCCCAAACGGATATTGAAAAATGTAGAGCCATCTTCATTGGTTTTGGTAAACGTAAAACGATAGATAATTTCTGGTCCTGCTTTTGAAGCATCGTTATCAATATTAATTTCATAACGAACGTTTTCGCCAAATGACGACCAGTTTGGTCCGCCTTGGGGAAGTTCGAACGGAATATAATTAGCAATAATGGTAATCATATTAGGATTATCAGG
>CANMPY010000252.1 GCA_947499775.1 Bacteroidota bacterium
GAAATGGTTTTACAAATCGTTTTAGTACATTTAGTTTTTGGATCATAAGCGGTTAAGCAAATGGTATATTTTCCAGCAACTTTATATGAATGCGTATTCACACGCCCTTTACTGTCCGATTTATCACCCCAGCTCCAAACGTATTCAACTCCGGTAAGATTTTTACCTTCAGCAACTATAGTATTTCCGTTAGCGGTATAAGTCCAATCTGGATTAAAGTCAGCACAAGGATCTTGAGTTTTACCTGCAACTTCAATTGTGAAGCATATTGTTTTTTTACATTTGCGTTTGGCATCATATACTGTTACACAAATGGTATATTTTCCTGATTTAGTATAGGTATGCGTAGCTGTTCTATCATTACTTCCTTTGGTTCCATCTCCCCAGCTCCATTCCATAGTCGACCCTTTTCCACCATCTACATCAACTTTAAGTCTTAAACCTTCCGTTTGGAAACTAACTTTAGGATTAAAGTCTTTACAAGGATCTTCGGTTTCTTTTCCTTTAATAACTATTTCCTTACAGATAGTCTTTGTGCATTTTGTTTTAGGATCAGTAATGGTAACACAACCTTTATAAGTACCTGGTTTTTTAAAGTCGATTTTAACTATACGATCCGTGCTAGTTTGGCTATTGCTAAACTGCCACTTGTAGGTATAATTTGTTCCGTTTTGTGCTTCAAATACAATAACGTTTCCATCTATTCTATATCCAAAAGTAGGATTGAAATCTTTACAAGGATCCGTATTGGTTCCAGTTATAGTTATTTCTAAACAAACTGTCTTTTTACATTTTGTGATGGCGTCGTAAATGGTAACGCAAGGCTTGTAGGTTCCTGGTTTGTAGGTATGAGTGGATTGTCCACCTGTTCCTGAAGTACCGTCACCATAGCTCCAAGTATAAGTATAAGTGTTAGTGGTATTGCCACTTCCGAAGAATGTTACTAATCCATTTTCTCCTATTTTATACTCAAAACGTGGATTAAAATCAGCACATGGATCTTTTTCGGTTACAGTTATTTCTTTGCAAATGGTTTTAGTACATTTTGTTGTTCCGCTGGTATACGTAATAGTTACACAAGGTCTATATGTTCCTGCCTTATATTGATGTGTTCCGTCAACAGTTGTGGCTGAAGTACCATCTCCAAAATCCCATGAATTCGTAAAACCTGTTCCTGACATTCCTTTGAAGGTAGCCAATCCATTTGCATCTACAGTTAAATCTGCAGTTGGATTAAAGTTAGCACAAGGATCTTCGCCGGCTTTGGTTATCTCGAAACAAAGCGTTTTAGTACATTTTGGGTTCGAACTTGTTATGGTAACACATGGCTTGTATGTTCCAGCTTTGTAAGTATGTTTTCCGGTGCGATCAGCACTTGTGGTATTGTCACCAAAATTCCATTGATAAGTATAGGTATTGGATGAGCTATTACTAGTAGAAGCTTCAAATACGGCTATACCATCGGTTCCCATTTTAATACTTGCAGTTGGATTAAAATCAGCACAAGGATCGGTTCCTGTGGTGGTAACGCTCTTACAAATTTTCTTGGTGCAATAGGCATTAGGATTTCGTAAATCTTTGAACTTTATCGTTATACAAGGTTCAAATGTACCTGCACGCACATAATCGTGTGTAGGCGATAAATCAGCTGAGGTAGTACCATCACCAAAACTCCAAGATTGCGCAATAATAGATCCTGTGGTTTTAACAGTAAATGAAACTTTAGTGCCACTAACAGTGGCGATCATTTCAGCAACAATACTGTCGCAGTAGGTTGGTTTTGTTTGTGCGAATAACGAAGTCGTTAAGGCTAATAAAACAACAAAGAATGTAGTTACCTTTTTCATTTTGAGTAGGTTAATAAAGTTTCAAATATATAATTATTTTATTAGTAGACGATATTTTTTTAAAATATGTGACAAGGTTTTGCAATTTTTTTGTCATCAAAAAAAAATCAGCCTACCAAATCAAGCTTCTTGAAGTGAGAGGCAAGTACATTTTGTTTACTTCTGTAACCTTAAATGCCTCATAAAATTCCTGCATATTGCTCATCGGACCTAAAATTCTGAATTTTGCAGGCGAATGTGGATCAGTAGCTAATCGTTGTTTAGTTGCTTCAGGCTTGCTATTATTTTTCCAACCCTGTGCCCATGAAATAAATAACCTTTGTTCGCCTGTAAGTCCATTAATAATTGAAGAAGGATTTCCTTTTAATGATTTTTTATAGGCATAATACGCCATGGTTAATCCACCCAAATCGGCTATATTTTCTCCTAGGGTTAGCTCACCATTTACTTTTAAGGTGTCGATGGCTACATAGTTACTAAATTGCTTAACGAGTAAAGTTGTTCTGGCCTTAAATTGTTTTTTATCAGCCTCGGTCCACCAATCTTTCATATTGCCATCCCCATCAAATTGGCTTCCTTGATCATCAAAGCCATGCGTGAGTTCATGACCAATTATTGCTCCAATGCCACCATAATTGGCTGCATCATCGGCATTTGCATCAAAAAATGGTGGTTGCATTATACCTGCTGGAAATACAATCTCATTAACGGAAGGATTGTAATATGCATTAACCGTTGGTGTACTCATGCCCCATTCGGTGCGATCAACTGGCTTGCCAATTTTTTCAAGCATTTCGTTATGTCCAAATTCATTACTTCTTAAAATATTCATACAATACGAATCGTCCGAAATATTTAATTTACTGTGATCTTTCCATTTGTCGGGATAACCCAACTTTCGGATAATCTTATCTAATTTTGATAGGGCTTGTTTTTTGGTGGGTGCACTCATCCATGATAAGTTCGTAATACGCTCACGATAAGCCAAGGTTAGATTATCAACCAGAGTATTAACTTTTGCTTTGGCATCGGCTGTAAAGTATTTTTCGACAAATAATTTCCCAAGCGGCTCACCCAAACAACCATCAGTTTGATCCAACGCTCTTTTCCACCTAGGCTTCATCACCTTTGTTCCTCTTAGGACAGTTTCGAAAAAATTAAAATCCTGTTTTTCTACTTCACTGCTCAAATGCGATGCAGTTGCATTGATTAATTGCCATTGTAAATAGGCTTTCCAATCCTCTATTTTAATGCTTTTCATCATAGCATTTAACTCATCCATAAAGTTTAAATGCTCAACTACTATCGTTGTAAATGCTTTAGTACCTAACTCGTTAAAATATGCATCCCACATAATATTAGAATAACGCGTTTTAAATTCGGGATACGTCATTGGGTTATATTGCGCTTGAATATCTCTGCGCTCTACAGAATTCATGGCCTTTGCTGCCAATTTCTTTTCTATTTCATAAGGCACTTGAGCATTAACGCTCACATCAGCATTTGCTTTTGCCACAAAGGCCATC
>CANMPY010000253.1 GCA_947499775.1 Bacteroidota bacterium
GGTGTAAGGATGTTTAGGGTGGTTAAATATTTCATTCGATGTGCCTTGTTCAACTAAATTGCCTTTATACATCACTAAAATTGAATCAGCAATCGATTTTAAGCAGTTTAAATCATGAGAGATAAATAGCAATGCCATACCTCGTTTTTTTACCATACTTACCAATAAATCAATAATGCTTTTTTGAACAGAAGCGTCTAAAGCTGTGGTGGGTTCGTCGGCAATTAATAATCGAGGGTCATTAGCCAAGGCCATGCTAATCATAACACGTTGGCGTTGACCGCCGGAAATCTGATGGGGATAGGATTCGTAAATACGATCAATATCGGGAAGTTTTACTTCCGTAAACAAGGATAGTACTTTTTGTTTGCGTTCTTTTTTTGTTAGGTTTTGATGAGCAGAAATGGCCTCCTCAACTTGATAACCGCAAGTGTGCACAGGGTTTAATGCAGTCATAGGCTCTTGAAAAATATAAGAAATTTCTTTTCCTCTTAGCAATCTCAAGGTTTCATTGCCACAGGCTAAAAGGTTATTTTCAATGCCCGCACTATTTTCGTAAATAACATTTCCATCTATAGAAAGCGACTTCGGAAGTAGCCGTGTTAGGCCCATACACGTAACACTTTTACCAGATCCAGATTCTCCTACAATTCCTGTTATAGAGCCCGCATGGACTTCAAACGAAATAGAATTAACCAATTTTTTATCATTGGCTTTTGCTGAAAAATTAGAAACAGATAATAACGGCATAATTTCCGTTACCTAATTCGATCATAAGATTTTACAAGATTTTCATCTTTTTTTATTCCTATCATAGCTTTATAATTTGCCCAAGCTATTATAGCCGGAAATAGTAATGAAATTAATAATTGCCCATCGGGTTCTAAGTCCACATAGCGTTTACTCCATCCATAATAATACATCAAGACTGTAGTTATAACAATTATGCCATAAATTACTTTTCCTATAAGCAATTGTTTTGATCTATTTTTATAGAGGGCAATGGAAGCCAAAGCGGCAAGACCAAGTAAAATTAAACTGTATTTAAGCAATGAATTAGCTTCGGTTTTTGTTCTTTCTTTTCCAACAATATCAATGGAGGTATAGGAAAATCCGATATGTACCATCGCGTCCTCAATTACCTTGGCGTCAATTTTACCATCAACGTCTCTAAAAGGGATATTAAGATAAACACTAGAAAAACAGATAATGGAAATAAGGATTAACCACAGGGATTGTTTTCGTTGAATCATAAGTGCAAACCAACCAAAAATATTTCACTTCCACACCATGCAGTTCAATAGCTTTAGGTATTATTTTTGAAGTATTGAAATATCGACTAAAATTATCTTATAACGGTACAGCCTATCATGGATGGCAAAAGCAAGATAATGCTATCTCTATTCAGAGTACCATTGAACAAGCGTTTACTAAAATAAATGGTTCAGTTGTAGATATAGTTGGGTGTGGCCGCACAGATACAGGCGTTCATGCTCGACGTTATTGCGCGCATTTTAATTCAGATGAATTGCAAGACAGCGAATTAGTTTATAAACTAAATTCAATCTTGCCATCTGATATTGCAATTGAGTCGTGCCAAAGTGTAGACGAATCTTTTCATGCGAGGTTTTCGGCAGTTAGCCGCGTGTATCAGTATTTTATTCATACCAGCAAAAATCCTTTTTTAGTAAACCAAAGTTTTTGTTTAACCAAAAAATTAGATTTAGATGCAATGAATCAGGCTTGCACTTTGCTTATGACATATAGCGATTTTGCAAGTTTTTGCAAAAAAGGAGCCGATAATAAAACCACGCTCTGCGAAATTATGGGTGCAACTTGGCATCATGAAAATGACCAAATAATCTTTACCATTAAAGCCGACCGATTTTTGCGCAATATGGTTCGGGCCATTGTTGGCGCTATGGTAGATATTGGATTAAAAAAAATAACCTTAGATGATTTTAGATTGATCATAGAAGCTCGAAATAATCAGTTTCATGGTACGGCAGTACCTGCACATGGTTTGTTTTTGTGGGAAGTGAATTATTGATTTATTTAAAATATTTCTCACTAACTACAGCAAGTTATTAGCATAATTTCAAAATCAAGGTAATTAGTTTTTAACATAGTTTTTTATTATCCACTTGGCGGTTATTTTTGCCAAAGTTCAATAAGAATACAATGGAAAGGGTAGTAAGCGGTATAAGACCTACAGGCAAGTTGCACATCGGCAATTATTTTGGTGCTGTCGCAAATTTTCTAAAAATGCAACATGAATATGATTGTTTTTTTTTTATTGCCGACATACACTCCTTAACCACTCATCCAACGCCTGCTGATTTGCATAATAATGTTAAGCATGTATTGGCCGAGTACATTGCTACAGGTTTAGATATAGACAAGTGTACCCTTTTTATTCAGAGCGATGTGCCTGAAATTTCAGAGCTTTACACGTACATGAATATGAATGCTTATTTGGGAGAATTGGAGCGTTCAGCGTCTTTTAAAGAAAAAGTGAGATTGAATCCCGATAATGTTAATGCGGGTTTATTAACGTATCCCGTTCTTATGGCAGTTGATATATTGGTGCATCGCGCTCATAAAGTTCCGGTTGGTAAAGATCAGGAGCAACATATAGAAATGACAAGGCAATTTGGAAAGCGATTTAATCGATTGTATAACGTCGATTTTTTTCCTGAGCCTCAGGCTTTTTCATATTCTAATGCCCTTGTAAAAGTTCCTGGATTAACTGGAGTTGGAAAAATGAGTAAAAGTGGTGGCGAGGCTGATGCCATTTTCTTGGCTGATGATGAATCGGTGAATAGCAAGAAAATAATGAGGGCAAAAACGGATGAGGGGCCTAAAAAGCAAAATCAACCAAAACCGGTTGAGGTTCAAAATATTTTTGATTTAATGAACCTGGTTTGCACGCAAGATGTTATTGAAAAGTTTGATTCAGATTATAACGCATGCAACATTCGGTATGGCGATTTGAAGAAACAGTTAGCGCAGGATATGGAAGTGTTTTTAAAGCCAATAAGAACAAATATAAATGACGCATTAAAGAATGATGAATTGCTTGCGAAAGCTGCAAAAATTGGAGCAGAAAAAGCAAGAGCAAGCGCATCGCAAACTTTAAAAGACGTGAGAGAGATTATTGGGTTTAGAAAATTTTACTAAAGCACTAGATTAGGCGTAGTAATTTTTTTGCTATTTTTTAAGATAAAAAATAGCAAAATTAGATATAGAATGCAGAACTATGTGAACTTAAGTTTAGTAAACAATGAATTAAGCATGGCATAACTTTAAATTAAAATGATAAATAATACACATTTAATATGTGAACCACAAAAAGATATAAATTCGCCAA
>CANMPY010000254.1 GCA_947499775.1 Bacteroidota bacterium
AAAGCGCTTGCTGTCGCATAGCCGGACGGGGGTTCGACTCCCCCCAATTCCACTCCAAAAACACCCAAAACCCCTGTATTAACAGGGGTTTTCATTTTTCTGTTAAAACATTTGTTAAAACATTTTATTCCTAAATTCCAATCCTTTCTACTAAAACTTTGAAAATGTTTTACAAGGAATGTGTTTTATCGTATTTCAATTTACTTGTAGAAATGGCATTATATCCATTTTAGATAAAGGATTCAAAGTTGGGTTTACTATTTTTCGAAATTTCAATTTTATTATTATATTCGTTTTATGAAAAAATTCATAGTTATCACACTCTTATTTTATCGTTTAATTCTCAACGCCCAAGTTGATTTTAAAACTCTTTCACAGAATTTTGTTTTAAATAGACTGAAAAGCCCCTACACTTCCACATTTGTAGGTTTTTTATCAAATACTGAAACTAAAGAACTTTTAAATAGTAATTTATTCGACTTAAAAGAATGTACAGATGTAACAAGGGTTACTGTAAATGCACAAAACTCATTTGGAGCCTACATAAAGTCGGATTACTTCGTTTTTTTTAAAGATTGCAAACCTTGCACCATGATTGAAGCTCAAGAACTTCAATCACAGGATATGGGAAAAAGAGCACTGTATTTGGGCATTGCTTTGGCATCGACCCAATGTATTTGTGAAAAAAATTGTTCCTCAGCAAATAATAATTCTCAAATTTATTCAATAAATAAAGATTTGACAGAAGAACCTACGACATCTGAGGTGAAAATTGGCGAACAAATATGGACAACTAAAAATTTAAGTACCGATAAATTTCGTAATGGGGAAAAAATTCTTTTCGCTAAAAACATGGAAGAATGGAAGAAATTCGGAGAAAGTTCCACTCCTGCTTGGTGCTATTACGATTTCAATGAGTTAAATGGGACTAAATTTGGAAAGTTATATAATTATTTTGCTGTGGTCGACCCTAGAGGTATAGCTGATGAAGGATGGCACATACCTAGTGATGCAGAATGGACGCAGCTTGAAGATTATATTGGGAATAACTTTACTTCGTACGGTAGGCCAGTCGGCAAAGATAATGCAGGTAGACAAATGAAAATTAGTGGATTTGGAAATGAAACTAGTGGAAATGGTACATATAATTGGTCCAGGTTTTCTGGGCTACCAGGGGGACGAATATTTAATAATCGTTTTGAATACATAAACCAAAGTGGTCATTGGTGGAGCTCAACTGAAATAGAAACTGGGTACGGATTTACAGGTATAAAGATGCGATGGATAACGGAACACAATTCGGTCCTTAATTCGTGGACAAGTAAAGACAATGGTTTATCAATTCGTCTGGTAAAAGGTGAAATAAAACAAAAAAATGAGAAAGTTGAATCATCAATTCAAGTAAAAATCGGTAATCAGATTTGGATGAAAAATAACTTATTTGTTGATACTTTTCAAAATGGAGATAAAATTTTAGAGTCGAAAAACATGGTAGAATGGGAAAATGCAAATAAATCTAAAATACCAACTTTCATTAGCGAAGGTGGTGAAAAAAATAAATATGGTTTCTTATATAATTGGTATTCAGTAACTGACCCAAGAGGTTTAGCTCCAATGGGTTGGCACATACCTTCTCTTAATGATTGGGAAGTTTTGTCAAATTCACTAGGTGGTAATAATGAATCTGGTTCTAAATTAAGAATTAACAATGGTGCTTGGCGGGATATATCTAATCCCCAAAATGAAAATCAATCTGGATTTTGCGCTTACCCAGCTGGCTATATGCCGGATAAAGATTATCCTATTCAGTACATAGGTTTGTATACAGGTTGGTGGTCAACTGATGAGGCTGACTATAATTCTGGTTTTAAAGTTGGAGAAGGCATAACTAAATCTAAAATTGTTTCTATTGGAAATGCTAAACCTACAATACAAATTGTTAATGTTTTAAAAAACGAAGGTTATTCAGTTCGATGTATCTTAGGGAATTCGGAAATACCAAAGTATAAAGATTATTCAGAATATCCAATAGAGTGGAAGTATTTAATGGATTATTATAGCTATGGCGGTTGTCACGCCTTTACATATTGGGGCGACCTGGCAAATAAATGGAGTTTTAATAATAAGAATAATTTACCACAAATTTTATGGACTTCAGATATGTTGAATAAAATGAGAGAAGAAATAAAGAAAAAATTATTGTTAAAAGAATGTAAGTTTAACAGAGAATATAGAAAAGTTGTATTTGAAGAAGTTAACAATCCTTTTTATATTGAAGGATTTTCTAAATAACAATTTTTGATTCTATATCCAACTCCACAAATAAAAAGCAATTGCAGCGCATTTGTTTTTCTTTTTAGGAACCACCACTAGGGAATCACCGACCGAAGGGAGGTAGTTCCATTAAACTGAAATTTAATGTTTAGCGTTTAATATTTAAAGTTGTAGTTCAGCAATTGTTTTTCATTGTATGAACAGAAACCAATATGTTGTTCAAGAAAATAAATTTGAAATTTATTCCGGTAAAACATTTTCAGATGCGGTGGCAGCCGGAAAGTTAGAAGTTAGTGTCAATTTTACGATTGTTGAAAATGGCATTATTTTAGAAGGTAGGAATCGCAATGTGCAATATAATTTTGATGAAAAAGGAAATTTAAAAGGCGAGAAAATAATGGGTGTAGGTATGATGTTTAAAAGAGCTAATGAGAAATTTATTCCAAAAATAGAAATCCAAGCACCCCCTATTTTAGAGAAAGTTTTGACGGACAATTTTACGGAATTTAAAAATCATGTCTTTGCTTTGATGGATGAAAATAGTTCACCATTCAGCATACATGGACAATTTACATTTATCGTAATCCATGATAATAATAAAATCCAGTTTTTATTAGGTTCATCTCTAAGTCAGGCAATAAAAAATGGAATCCAAAAAGAAGGTCATTGGGAAAATGAAAATCCGCGTTATTTCTCGTACTCATGGAATGATGCCCCAGATAAAACCTTTTCCTTCGAATTTGAGGGGATTGGTAAGATTGGTAAATGGAAACAAACATGGTGTATTTTGGACTGTGTCTATTTGAAAGATTTAGGTAAATTTTAGAAATAGAATCTATGGAACTCACACATAGTTTTAGTTAAAAATTTCATACTGCTGACCAACGACTAGGGATTATTACACTGAAATTCTAGGCATTTTTATCCTTCAAAGAATCACCAATTTGTTTTTGGAAATAGCATTATATCCACTTTGGATTTTGATGTTGCGGGATAGTTGCGATAAACCCTTACTTTCGTCTAATGAAAAAATTCTACTTACTACTAATTTGCTGGTTTTGTTTTGCCCAAATTGGGTTCGGGCAGACAAAC
>CANMPY010000255.1 GCA_947499775.1 Bacteroidota bacterium
AATTCATTTATTTAATATATTCGCCGTGAATCAGTTTATTAAAACGATGGATAATTTATATACTTGGAATTCGGAACATGCAGATGTATTTTTAGCTATAATGTCAGTTACAATTGGGTTTATTTCCTATTGGTTTCTCTCATTAAATCCTAAAATCAAGGTGTGGTTTTTAAAAAAATATTTAAATGACAGGGCTTATATAATTTATGTATCGTTTCAACGCTTGATAGGTGTTGTTTTTATGGGTGTTATTCCCGGTATATTACTTCTTAGCTTTACAGATTATTCACTTGCCGAATTGGGTTTAAGAACTGGAAACCTGAAATCGTCGTTGTTTTATATTGCCGTAGTAAGTCCAATATTGTTAGGTATTGGGTATTTAATGTCAAAAAACAGTAATCATAGAGACATTTACCCTCACATGCGTCTTAAATTATGGAGCAAAAAAACACAAATAATTAATGCAATTGGGTGGGGCGCTTACCTGTTGGTATATGAGTTCATGTTTAGAGGTATTTTATTAATGGTATGTTTTAATACTTTTGGATTTTGGCCAGCATTGGCCATTAATTTAATGTTTTATTCGGCCACACATATTGCAAAAGGGTTTGGTGAAACATTAGGTGCTTTTACTTACGGAATCGTATTATGCTTGGTAACCTTATCCACTGGAAGCATTCTTTTCGCCTTCATAGCTCATTTAGTTCTGGCATTGGGTGTTGATAGTTTTTCACTCGCCAATAAAAGTGAAATAAACGTAGAATGAAATCACTCTTCTTTCAAAAAATCGTCGTTATCACAGGTTCATCTATGGGGATAGGTAAATCAATGGCATTGAGCTTGGCTCGCCAAAAAGCAAAGATTGTAATAAATGCCCGTTCGATTGATAAACTAATTGCCACTGAAAATGAAATGAAAGCATTGGGCTTTGACGTTTTGGCTGTGGCAGGCGATGTGACCTTGGAAGAGGATTGTAAAAGGTTGATTGAAACAACAATAGCTCATTTCGGAACTATAGATATATTAATTAATAATGCGGGCGTTAGCATGCGAGGAGCTGTTGAAGATCTATCGCCTCAGGTTATTGCAACCGTGTTTAATAGCAATGCAGTGGCGCCCTATGTTCTTACAAAAATGGCCATGCCCTATATAAAGAAAAACAAAGGGAGTGTAGTGTTTATATCGAGCCTTGCTGCATTAAGAGGTTTGCCATATTTATCGGTATACAGCTCGGCAAAAATGGCCTTAAAAGGGCTAGCACAATCTTTGAGGATTGAGCATGTAAATGATGGAATTCATATAGGATTGATTTATATTGGAATTACAAAAATTGACAAAGGCAAAACCACTTTAGGCTCAAATGGTACATTAATAGATCTCGAACAGCGTGATGGATTATTGGCTAATACAGCTAATTATGTGGCTGAAAAAATAGTGCGAAATATTGCGCTAAGAAAACGTACTACCGTTGTAAGTGTTACAGGCAAATTTTATTATTTTTTAGTATCCGTTTTCCCATTCCTAATTGAATTGATACTTAACCATTCGCAAAAGAGATTAAAAAAACTGTATTCATAAGGCGGCGTTTATTAATCGTTAAGTCAAGTGTAAAATCGAAAATGTTTAACTCAACAATACCTACAATTATTTAGATTTGCAGCCCATCCTCATTAACTGATTGTGAAACTTTCTATAATCATTGTTAATTACAATGTAAAATATTTTTTAGAACAATGTCTTAAGGCTGTTGAAAATGCCATAAAAGGCATAGATGTTGATGTGTGGGTGGTTGATAACAATTCGGTAGATGGAAGTATCGAAATGGTTAACCAAAAATTTAGTTGGGTTAAATGCATCGTTAATTCTGAAAATACCGGCTTTTCAAAAGCAAATAATCAAGCCATTGCAGCTTCAAATGGAGAGTATGTATTATTATTAAATCCGGATACCGTTGTAGAGGAAGATTGTTTTACTAAATGCATTGCGTTTATGGATAGTCATATTTATGCAGGGGCATTGGGTGTGAGGATGGTAGATGGGCGGGGTAATTTTTTACCCGAATCAAAACGAGGGCTTCCTACACCTGAAGTAGCACTTTATAAAATGTTTGGGCTAAATAAAGTGTTCCCAAAATCTAGAAAATTTGGGCACTATCATTTGGGGTATTTACCCGAAATGGAAACCAATGAAGTAGAGGTGCTTGCTGGAGCATTTATGTTTTTGAGGCGAAGTGCGTTAGAAAAAGTAGGGGTTTTGGATGAAACGTTTTTTATGTATGGCGAAGACATTGATTTGTCGTATAGGATAAATAAAGGGGGGTATAAGAATTACTATTTTCCAGAAACTTCCATAATTCATTATAAAGGAGAAAGCACTAAAAAGGGATCGGCTAATTATGTAAAAATATTTTATCAAGCCATGGTAATCTTCGCGCGCAAGCATTACAGCGGAAGCAAGTCGGGCTTGCTTATTTTATTAATTAATACGTTCATATACCTAAGAGCGTCAGGGGCATTAATGTATCGATTTTTTAATCGGTATTGGCTTCCAATTTTAGACAGTGCATTGTTGCTAATAGGGCTATATGGTTTGAAATTGTATTGGGAAGAGCATATTAAATTTATAAAGCAATACCCGCCTGAATTAATGACTATTCATGTGCCTTACTATATTGTATTTTGGGTGGGATTTACCTATTTCAGTTTGGGTTATCAACGCCCATTTACGCTTAAACGAATTGCTCGGGGCATAATTATAGGAACAATAGCGATTTTGGCTGTATATGGATTATTTCCTGAAAACTTACGGTTTTCGCGTGGTTTAATAATATTAGGTGCCCTATGGGCTATGTGTGTTATGGTATTTACTCGCTTATTAGCGAATTATACATGGAGAGGAAAATTCAGTTTCGACTATAGTGCGTCTAGTAAATTGATAATAGTTGGAGAATTTACAGAGGCCCAACGGGTATACGAAATTATATCCAAATCTACACCTGCAACTAATTTTATTGGATTTGTTCTTACAACAAAAAATGCATCCGCAAACTCCTTTCTTGGAACCATTGATAAGCTTGAGGAAATTGCCTCCGTTTTTAAGGCTGAGGAAATTGTGTTTTGCAGCAAAGATGTTTCTGCAAAATCAATTTTGGAGTGGATGGTAAAATTAGGGTCAAAAAAAATTCATTATAAAATAGCACCTGAATCAAGTTCATTTATAATCGGTAGCAATTCTAAAAATAGCCATGGAGAGTTTTTTACCGAAGCTATAATTCTAAATCTTGCTGATGCGTCAATACTTCGAAAAAAGAGAGCGTTCGATATAGGGCTTTCCATTTTTCTTTTAGTG
>CANMPY010000256.1 GCA_947499775.1 Bacteroidota bacterium
TGCTATTAATTTTTTTTCGGATAGTATCAATCTAACTTAATATATTATAGGGTATTAGACATACTTTGGCCTAAGGGTGTGAAGTTGTATTTGTGTTAAGAATTGGTATAATTTATTAAATTGTGTAAGTTTGCCCTCCCAAATTTTAGGAAATAAGAATATATTAATTGTAAATCTAAAATTAAATGATCAAATCTACTGTTTCAGAGCTGTTGGGCTCACAAGCCGAATTCCTTTTAAATCACACCAGTAAAACAATTTCCAAAGAACGATTGCATTTGCCAAATCCTAATTATTACATGGATTCATTTGGTATGAGCAATCGCAATCCACAGGTTTTAAGAAGCCTTGGACAATTGTTTAATTCAGGCCGCCTAGCCAATACAGGCTACGTATCAATTTTGCCAGTCGATCAAGGAATTGAACATAGTGCTGGAGCTTCCTTTGCGCCTAATCCTGATTATTTTGATTCTGAAAATATTATTAAACTAGCAATTGAAGGTGGGTGCAACGCAGTAGCGTCAACATTTGGAGTTTTGGCCTCATGCTCACGCCTTTATGCTCATAAAATCCCATTTATTGTAAAACTTAATCACAATGAATTTTTATCGTATCCCAACCGATTTAATCAATTTATGTTCGGTAGCGTTGAAGAAGCATGGAATTTAGGTGCAGTTGCAGTAGGGGCTACAATTTATTTTGGTTCACCCGAGAGCGATCAGCAAATAGTTGCAGTTGCAGAGGCGTTTGAACGGGCACATGAATTAGGAATGGCAACCATACTTTGGTGCTATATGCGCAATAATGCCTTTAAAAAAGACGGAATAGATTATCATACAAGTGCCGACCTTACAGGGCAAGCCAATCATTTGGGCGTAACGATACAAGCTGATATAATAAAGCAAAAATTGCCCGATACAAACGGAGGATATATGGCAGTGAACTATGGAAAAACACACCCGAAAGTGTATAGCGAACTATCTTCAGACCATCCGATAGATCTTTGCCGTTATCAACTGGCAAATTGTTACATGGGCAAAGTTGGGCTGATTAATTCAGGAGGAGAGAGCAAAGGAGCATCTGATTTAGGAGAAGCCGTTCGTACAGCCGTTATTAATAAAAGGGCAGGCGGATGTGGCTTAATTTCGGGCCGCAAGGCGTTTCAAAAGCCAATGAATGAAGGGGTAGATATTTTAAATGCTATTCAAGATGTTTATCTGTCAAAAGATATTACTATTGCATAATTGAACCCTTCTAACATTCGAAGGGCGAACAGCATAAAAAATAGCTAATGATCACTAATTTTCAACTTCTAAACTTTTCAAATTTTCAAATCATTTAAGCATGAGTTGGTTTCAGCGTGTAAAAGAAGGAATAGTAACCAAAACTATTGATAAAAAAGAAACGCCCGACGGCATTTGGTATCAATGTTCAAGATGTAAAAAACCTATTTTAACCAAGGAGTTTGAGGAAAATTGCTGGGTTTGTATGCATTGTGATTTTCATGAGAAAATAGGATCCGACGAATATTTTAGCATTTTATTTGATGATCAAAATTTTACTGAACTATATGATAGTATAACTTCAGCCGATCCGCTTAATTTTATTGATTCAAAACCGTACCCAGACCGAATTAGAGAGTCGATGGCAAAAACGGAGTTGAAAGATGCAGTAAAGGTGGCAACCGGCAACATGAATGGATTTAAATTAGTAGTGGCATGCATGGATTTTAGTTTCATAGGCGGCTCAATGGGAAGCGTTGTAGGTGAAAAAATTTCAAGAGCAATAGATTACGGACGAGAACATAGAATTCCAGTATTAGTGATCTCAAAATCTGGAGGGGCTCGCATGATGGAAGCAGCATTTTCGTTAATGCAAATGGCCAAAACATCGGCCAAATTAGCCCTTTTGGCCAAAGCGGGTGTTCCTTATATTTCTTTATTAACCGACCCTACAACAGGAGGCGTAACCGCTTCGTATGCTATGTTGGGCGATTTAAACATTGCAGAACCTGAAGCCTTAATTGGCTTTGCTGGTCCGAGGGTAATAAAGGAAACCATTGGCAAAGACTTGCCAAAAGGATTTCAACGCGCAGAGTTTTTAGTTGAAAAAGGATTTTTAGATTATATCGTAAATCGTAAAGATTTGAAACAAAATTTAACAACGCTTTTTTCTATTATTTGGGATAATAAAAACAAGTAAGCATAAAGATGACATGGGTTATAGGTTGCAGAATTTGATTTTGTAAAGCCGAAAACAGGACTCATTAAGCTTTCAATAAAAAATATTATAAAATTACGTTTCAAAACGAGTAAATAATTAATTTCGCAACCATATTATTAAAAAATAAAAAACAATGAATTTTCCAACCAACCTTAAATACACCGAAGATCACGAGTGGGTAAGCATAGATGGCGATATTGCTACTATAGGGATAACCGAATTTGCGCAAAGTGAGTTGGGTGATATTGTGTTTGTAGAAATAGAAACGGTAGGTCAAACCCTTAATGCCCATGAAATATTTGGAACAGTTGAGGCAGTTAAAACGGTATCCGATTTATTTTTACCCTTAAGTGGAGACATCATCGAAAAAAATGAAGGCTTGGATAATAATCCAGAGCATGTAAACGAAGACCCTTACGGAAAAGGATGGATGGTGAAAGTGAAAATGAGCAACCCCTCAGAAGCAAATCAGCTATTATCAGCTGAAGATTATTCTGCTATCGCCGGTTAAAACTTTAGCAAACATTTCGTTTAATTGATTTATTTCTTTGGAAAAAGAAATGCATCAATGCTGTACTTTCCGGGACCTGCAATCATAACTGTTAAAAAGCAAGTAAGGAAAAGGAAGGCTGTTTGTCCATCGCCAAATATTTCGCAATTATGTGCCTTGCAAACGGCCACTGCCATAGCAATGATTAATGGAATGGATGCAAAACGCGTAAATAAGCCTACGAGAAGTAATATGGCACACGAAAATTCGGCACATATAATCAGTGCATACGATATTTCGCCTCCTAGTCCCATGAAATTCATAAATTCAGAAGCATTTTCAGAATAATGTAATAATTTTTGATAGCCGTGCGGAATCATCACTATCGCCGCAAATGCTCTTAAGATTAAAAGGGATACGTTAAGCTTGCGATCGATCAAAGTTGGAGAAAGAAATTTTTTAAGCATGTGTCAAAAATAGCAAAGTACTTTATTTATTTTTACGTTTATCAAAATAAATAAAGTTCATTACATTTGGAGGGATTTATTTAATTGAACTCAAAATGAAAAAAGCTATTTTACTTTTAAGCGTATGCGCCTTTACTTTTTTGGTTAA
>CANMPY010000257.1 GCA_947499775.1 Bacteroidota bacterium
TAAATTACGGCTACATTGCTTGAATTAGCCGTTTCATTAATAAATAAATCATCGTCACCGGCCATGATATGCAAATGGCTTGCAAAACCCTTTACCTTAAAAAACAAACTTTTGCGGTACGCCATATTTCGCCCCACCCCCATATAACTATTCCCTTTTATGGCATATGAAAAATAATGCATAGCAGTATAAAATGTTTCCCAACGGATAAACAGATTCAAGAATGAATTTTTTCGTTTATAGCGTGAATACCCCAACACAATTTCTTTATCATTCGTCATCCCTGCGCTCATTTCTTTAATCCAGTTTTCGGTTAACGGTTTGCAATCGGCATCGGTAAACAACATCCACTCATGCGTTGCTGCTTTTATGCCCAAAGTAAGTGCTAACTTTTTACCTTTCTGGTATTTTTCTTCTACTTTTACATCTACTAGCCTAAGCCTTGCTTCGGTTTTCATTAATTCTTCAATGTATTCAGTGGTTTCGTCCCACGAGCCATCATTAACAACGATAACTTCAAAATCGGGATAATTTTGGGAAAGCACCAAGGGTAAGAATTCTTTGAGATTTTTTATTTCATTTTTAGCAGAAATAATCACGCTCACGGGTTCATTGAAATTGGTTTTAGATGGAATCCGCTTGTCAAAAGCAAATTTTGAAAACACAAACATGTAATAGCCTATTTGAATACAAGCACAAAACCCCATCAAGCCTATCAAACTCCAAACAATTATTGTAATCACAGCCGCAAATTTATTACAAGATAGGCCTAAACTTTTATTAAAGATTTCAACGATACGTTAAAAGTGTATAGAAATTTAGCGTTGCTGCACCATATTTTGATTAAATAAATGGTGTGGGATTAAACCTGCTTCTTTATTAAACCAAGTCATCTGACGTTTAGCATAATTCCGTGTATGTTGCTTTATTTTATCAATTGCCTGATCTAACGTGCCTTGTCCATCTAAATAATCAATAATTTCAGAATAACCCACTGTTTGTAATGCTTTTAAGTTTTTAAATGGATATACGTTTTTCACTTCTTCTACCAATCCATCCTCAATCATTTCGTCAACCCTTTTATTTATTCGCTGATAAAGAGTTTCCCTATCCACATCCATCATCACTTTAACTATTTTAAAAGGGCGCTCCATATTAGGATTGGTTTTTATTTTTAAAACAGATTGCCCTGATTCCAAAACCAATTCCAAAGCACGCATAATGCGATGTGGATTTTTACAATCAATAGTTTTACTTCCTTCCAAATCTAAATTTTGGAGTTTTTGAAATAAATAATCTACTCCTAAATTTTTCCATTCGATTTGAAGTTGCACACGTAAATTTTCATTTGCTTTTGGCAAATCATCCAACCCCTCACATAACGCTTTAATATACAATCCCGTTCCTCCTGCAGCTATAACTACCTTATGATCTTTAAATAAATTTTCTAATAATGGCAAGGCTTCCTTTTCGAAAATACCCGCATTATAGGTATCATGAATTGAACAATGATTGATAAAATGGTGCTTTATTTCAGCCAATACCTCTGTAGATGGTTTAGCAGTACCAATACTTATTTCTTTATAAACCTGACGGCTATCAACCGATAAAATTTCTGTTTTAAACGCTCTTGCCAATTGTATGGCAAAATCGGTTTTACCCGATGCTGTTGGTCCGCATATTACAATTAATATAGGCTGAGAATGAGCCATATTCTTGACTAATAATCGTCCGAATTATTGTCACCGTCGTCTTGTTGATCGTAATCCTCTTCCTCATCGTCATCGTCATCGTCTTTTGAAATACTCTCCTCCTCATCGGCATCTAAAAAATCAAGATCTTCAACATCAATTTTCATATCCTCATCGTCAAATTTTAGTTCAATAGGCAAACGTGCTTTTGGACTTTTTGAAACACTCTCAGGAATAGCGCTTTCTTTTATTTTAGATTGTATATCCTCAAAATTTGGTACACCTATTTCTTCATCATGTTGATCTAACTCATCCGCATCGTCATCGCCCTCTATAATATCATCCACTAATCGACTAGCGATTAACATTTCAGCCATTTTATCGTATTCGTTTTGATTAGCTGTTGCACCTGGAAGCTTTCCTTTTAACTTATATTGTTTTGGCGGTTCACCTTCTTTACGTGCCAAAAGAGGATATTTCTTATGACTCTCCGCTTTTTGTATTTTTACCAATTCAATCGTAAACGTCCAAACCAAATCAGGATCAAATTTGTAAATAAATCGCTGATGGGGGTCGTTAATAAATTTATTTAAGTTGGTTTGGTTTGGTAATTTTATAGTCGACTCTTCCCTAGGATCCGAATCGCAGATCTGCGTATCTTCTCTCCAAAAATCGTTCGACATATGAAAGGTATATGCCTTGGAGGCATCATAGCCTATTGATTCTTGAATTATTTTATGAAAATCAGCAAAATTAGAAGTTGATTCAATATCAATAAACCTCACCACATCGTCATGCTCTTCGAATGCTACCCTGAATTTATAGATTATTTGCATTTTTGGGTATTAGTTGGGTTGGATTATTGTAGTGGCTAGTTGACTTGGTTGCTATTCGTTAATTGTAAACAGGTTATTGAAATTACGAATTAAAATCAATTTCAAAATTTCAAATTATTTTTTACCAATAAACTTACCATCTGCATCATACATGCTCAAACATTCGGCTTTCTGCTCAGCAGAACACCCTTTATCATCACACATTTTAGCACATTCATCTTTGGTCATTACAGCACATTTATCCATCTCGCATCCGCCAATTGCTGTTTTATTGCAGTGGCTCATTTCGGTAACTACTTCATGTTTTGCACAACAATCAGCTTCTGATGCAGCGCTTCCAATTCCTGAAATATAAGGGGCAATAACCAATGAAACAATGCTCATTAATTTAATCAAAATATTCATCGATGGGCCAGATGTATCCTTAAATGGGTCACCAACAGTATCACCAGTAACTGATGCTTTATGTGGCTCTGATTTTTTGTAGAACATTTCACCGTTAATTTCTACTCCTTTTTCGAAAGATTTTTTGGCATTATCCCAAGCTCCACCTGCATTACTTTGGAAAATTCCCATAAGTACACCTGATACCGTTACACCTGCTAATAAACCACCTAATACTTCAGGACCAAATATAAATCCAACAATTAGTGGGGTTATTAAAGCAATAGCTCCTGGCATCATCATTTCACGAAGCGAAGCTTTGGTAGAAATAGCGACACATTTATCATATTCGGGCTTGGCTTTGTATTCCATAATTCCAGGAATTTCCTTAAACTGACGTCGAACTTCTT
>CANMPY010000258.1 GCA_947499775.1 Bacteroidota bacterium
TGGCATTACAGGTTCACCACAGGGGCATTCCTATGTAGACGATGCTACCGGAAAACTGATGAAATCAACCTCTGCATACGAGAGACCACAACCGCATGCCTGTTTCATTTTGTCGGTTAACGATGATTTGGTTAACGAAGGTGGTATAATGGATCTTTGGATTAGAGAGGCGCGAATATTCAAATACGGTTCAGGCGTTGGTACAAACTTTTCGAAAATTCGTGGAGCCAACGAAAAACTATCAGGAGGAGGAAACTCAAGTGGTTTAATGTCATTTCTTAAAATTGGTGACCGAGCTGCTGGTGCTATTAAATCGGGAGGAACAACACGAAGGGCTGCCAAAATGGTTTGCCTCGACCTTGATCATCCTGAAATAATGGAATTTATAAACTGGAAGGTTCAAGAAGAAAAAAAGGTCAAGGTTCTTATTGATGCTGGGTATTCTTCGCATTACGAAGGAGAAGCCTATCAAACCGTTGCAGGACAAAACTCCAATAACTCAGTTCGTATACCAAACAAATTTTTTGAAGCCCTAAAAAAAGGCGAAGATTGGGAATTAATTGGCCGAAGCAACGGAAAAGTGGTGGGCTCTATTCCTGCCGAAAAAGTATGGGATGATATCGCTTTTGCTGCTTGGGCTTGCGCCGATCCTGGTGTTCAGTTTGATAGCATTATCAACGACTGGCATACATGCCCCGAAGGAGGAACAATTAATGCGTCGAACCCATGTTCTGAATACATGTTTCTTGACAATACAGCATGCAACTTGGCAAGCCTTAATCTTAGAAAATTTTTCAAGGAAGATAAATTAGAATTCGACATTCCCGCTCTGGAGTATGCCTGTAGATTATGGACCGTTGTTTTGGAAATATCGGTTTTAATGGCTCAATTTCCATCCGAAGAAGTGGCCAAATTATCCTATGAATACCGAACCCTTGGATTGGGATACGCTAATCTTGGATCCGTATTAATGATTTCGGGTATTCCATACGATAGTGAAAAAGCTACAGCAATTTGCGGAGCCGTGTCGGCTATTATGACGGGTGTTGCTTATGCAACCTCTGCAGAGATGGCTCAATTTTTAGGGCCCTTCAAACAATACGAAAAAAACAAAACGCATATGATGCGTGTCATGCGCAATCACCGTTACGCAGCCTATAACACCCCACTGGCTTTCGAAGGCTTAAGCGTTTCGGCCAAGGGAATTAACCCTGCCCATTGCCCTGATGACTTATTAAAAGCAGCATGCAACGCATGGGATACGGCAGTACAAAATGGGGAGAAATGGGGTTATAGAAATGCCCAATCAACCGTAATCGCTCCAACTGGCACAATAGGATTAGTTATGGATTGCGACACAACTGGTATTGAACCGGATTTTGCATTGGTTAAATTTAAAAAACTATCGGGTGGAGGGTATTTCAAAATTGTAAACGAAAGTATTCCATTAGCCCTTAAAAATTTAGGATATACCGAAACTCAAATCAGTGATATTGTTAATTATGCCAAGGGACATGCTACATTAACTGGCTGCCCCATAATAAATGCATCAAGTTTACTTGCAAAAGGATTTACACAAGATGACTTAAACACAATAGAGAGCCAATTATTATCGGCTTTCCAACTCGAATTTGTGTTTAACCCCCATACCTTGGGCAATGACGCCATGAAACGACTTGGTTTTACAGCAGAGCAATACGAAAACCCCGACTTTAATTTACTTCGTGAATTAGGATATACAAATAAACAAATCAAAGACGCCAATGACTTTGTATGCGGAACAATGACCGTAGAAGGAGCACCGTTACTTAAAGATAAAGATTTACCTGTATTTGATTGCGCCAATAAATGTGGTGAAATAGGCACCCGTTACATACACCCACATGCCCATATAAGAATGATGGGTGCGGCTCAGCCATTTATTTCTGGGGCCATTTCAAAAACCATTAACCTACCGAACGAAGCAACAGCCGATGATATAAAGTCGTGTTATATGCTTAGTTGGGAAACAGGATTGAAGGCCAATGCCTTATACCGTGATGGATGTAAATTATCGCAGCCCTTATCCACCAAATCGGATGCTAAAAAGGAAGATGAACTTACCGATAAGGCTATTGAAAAAGCAGTTGGTGAGCATGCCGAAGTAAAGTTGAGCGAACTAACTCCAGAAATGATTTTGGATGCTGCTAAAAAATTAATGGACCAATCGGTTGGAACAGAGTTTAAGTCAGCGCTTTCGAATATCGTACATCGCAAAAAACTACCTCACAAACGCCATGGTTTTACCCAGAAAGCTAAGGTAGGTGGACATACTATTTTTGTAAGAACTGGAGAATACGATGATGGCAAATTAGGGGAAATATTCATTGACATGCATAGAGAAGGCGCTACGTTCAGATCGTTAATGAACTGTTTTTCCATAGCGGTTTCTATAGGATTGCAATACGGCGTTCCGGTAGAGGAATACGTAGATAAATTTACTTTTACCCGTTTTGAGCCCTCTGGATTTGTTGAAGGCCATGAAAATATTAAGAATGCCACATCCATTATCGATTATATTTTCAGAATGTTAGGATTCGAATATTTACATCGTTACGATTTGGTTCAAATTCAACCAACATCCAACCAAAGTTCAGCTTCAGTAAAACCTACTATAAGGAAAGAGGCACGATTGGCTATAGAAGAAGAACCTGAATTGGCTATCGAAATACAAAAAGATATTGAAGGGTATAAAGCCGTTCAAAGCCAAAGCGGAACCGATGCGTATTTAAAAAGTATGCAAAGCGATGCCCCTGCATGTAACGTTTGCGGGCACCTTACGGTGCGAAGTGGTACATGCTACAAATGCCTTAATTGCGGCAACTCATTAGGATGTAGTTAAACTTAATTTAAAATTCCATATATTCAAAATCCCGAGTTACATCGGGATTTTGTTTTTTTAGGGTAAATGTTCTTTTAGATTCTAAGGTGCAGAAGTTTTAGTTTCGATTAGGGCATACACCAAGCGATTAATCTTCTGAGCTAATGCATTTACAAAAATTGAGGCTATAATATCAGTCAAATCACAAAATTTGTATTCAAATGGCAATAAATAGACCATAAAATCTTAGTAAAAAATTATCAAAATGTCCTTGATAATCCAATGAAATTGTAATTTCCTTCAAAAACTATCTAAAAACAAAGGATTTTCTCCAAAAAACAGTTCATCCCATTTTTTAGAAAATGTTGTTTTAATAATTTAATAATCAATGAATTGTAGGTTATTGAATTTCGATTGCAATCGATTGCAATCAGTTTGCAATCAATTTGAAATCGATTTG
>CANMPY010000259.1 GCA_947499775.1 Bacteroidota bacterium
ACATGGGACAAGCAATGGGTAACCCTACCTGGATATGATTCAACCCGAACCGTTGCGGGTGGTGGTGATAATTATGCTATTGATGTAAAAGACTCTATTGTGGCTATCGTTATAGGTGGAGCTGGTGAAGATATCGCACTTTACAAATCAACCAATAATGGCAATTCGTTTACCCGTATCATAGTAGAAGCATTTGCACATTCTCCTTTTGTGAAAAAATTTGTTGCAGCTGCTGACAAAGCAAAAACAGCCGATGGATCATTTGATGTCATCATAGGCAACGACAATAAAGTACACGTATTTTTTGGGCGAACGTTTGTGGCTGATAAAGACACTACCGATGATTCTTATAGCTTTTTCCCAGGTACAGCTCAGCTTATGCATTGGGCCGAAGGATGGGATAGTGTAAACACATGTGGATTAGCAAAAGATTACGATCAGAATGGCACATTAGATATAACAGCCGAAACAACGTCGTTTTTAAATGCGCAAGGAGGTTTACATGCAAACGTATCTTCGGCTACTCGATATGGCTCTACATCATTAGTTTCTTTCCCTTCTTCATCTATTGATGCTGATGGAAACCTATATGTTATTTATAGTGCACCAAATGAATTAGGCATTAGCCCTTTTAATGCTAACTACCGCGACATCTATGTTTCTTACTCTAAAGATGGCGGACAAACTTGGGACATTGGTCAAAACTTAACCGGTACCGCATTTCCAAATAGTTTTGAAAATGTATTTGCATCGGCAGCTAAACGTTGTGACAATTTCTTGCATTTTATTTACCAAGAAGATGATTTACCAGGAACAAACCTACAAAATAATGGCAGCAGCAACACACATCCAAACGATGAGCAACGCATTATGTATAAAGCCATCCCTGTGGCCGACATCTTAAATAATAAGGTATTGGATCCTACTTCTATTAAAGCGGTTACTGTTGATCCAAAAATTTTCTTTGTAAGTCAAAATCAACCTAATCCATTTAATTCAGAAGCAAATGCAATAATATATATGCGCGACGGTAGTGAACTAACATTAAGCATAAGTGATTTAGCTGGCAAGGTTATTAGCACCCAAAACTTAGGCTACCACTCTGCTGGCAATCATACAATTGCTATTTCTGCCGATGGATTAAGCTCAGGACTTTACCTTTACACCCTTACTAATAAGAACTATAGCATTACTAAAAAAATGCAAGTGAACTAAAATTCAATCCTTTTAGTCACTAAAAAAGCCTTGAGAAATCAGGGCTTTTTTTTGTTTGATATGTTTTAAAAAAATTATACCTTCGCGCCCCGTGCCGGAACAAATCATATCAATGATATTTCGGGATGGTCGTTCTAATATTAAAATTTAGAATTGGTATTCACTGCGGATGTGATGTAATTGGTAGCCATGCCAGACTTAGGATCTGGTGCTTTGCGGCGTGTAGGTTCGAGTCCTATCATCCGCACCAAAAAGGGTTTCAGAAATGAAACCCTTTTTTTTATGTAGCATCCCACTGCTACTTACATCTTTCCTAATTCATCCAAGTTAAAACTTATTAACGTGCCATTAAGTTTGCCAAAAAACAGTACCTTTGCAACGCACTTTTCTAAAAGTCATACCTAGGTGAAAGTATTTATAACTACGCTTTTTTTTATGCTTTACATGGGTTCATTACTATGTGAAACCGCTTCACTTTTCGAAGCCAATTCATCATTAACCATTGAATATCAATCTGAAAAAGAAAAGGATACCAAGGAGTCGAAAGAAAAAGAAGCTAAGGAAAAGATTATCCCTCAGTTTTGTAACAAAATGAAAGAAAATAATGGTATAAATACTATTCTAAAAAATAGATTTATGGCATCGGCTCGCTTTATCTCTTCCGATTATAGTTTAGATATTTTCATGCCACCCGAACACGTTTAGTTTTATTTTACACTGACGCATACTAACCCCTTGAATAAAATGCATTTCAAGGAAAAATTATGCGCAACACACAAATATTATTATAAACAAACGCATGAGCAAAATGGAAAAATCATATATAAAACTTCTTACTAACAATAAAACATGGGTTCAAAAACAGAACCAAGATAATCCTAATTTTTTTAAAAATCTAGCCGAAGGGCAAAGTCCAGAATACCTTTGGATAGGGTGCTCGGATAGTCGAGTACCCGCAAACGAAATAACCGGAACCTTACCCGGAGAAATGTTTGTACATAGAAACATAGCCAATATGGTTGTTCATAGTGATATGAATTTACTAAGCGTATTGTCATATGCAGTAGAGGTACTTAAAGTAAAACATATTATTGTATGTGGACATTACAATTGCGGAGGGGTTATAGCGGCTATGGGTAAAAAACAATATGGACTTATCGATAATTGGCTCCGCCATATTAAAGATGTATACCGTTATCATTATGCCGAATTGGATGCTATTAAAGATGAAAACTTACGATTAAAACGCTTTGTTGAATTAAACGTAATTGAACAAGTGCACGACTTAGGCAAAACATCCATTGTACAAAATGCTTGGAAAAATAAACAAACCTTACATATTCATGGTTGGGTGTATGATATTCATGATGGCCTAATAAAAGATCTAGATGTTAGCTTTAAGTGCACAAAAGACTTGCATTCTGTTTACCATTTAGAAGACGAAAAATAGGCATTTCATTTTATTGAGGTATTTTTGGCAAAGCCTTAAATGCTCAATACACCATAATTTTATAATTTTTTTTATCACCTCTTAAAAACACATTTCAAAAAATGCAAAATAGTATATATAGACGATTCAAGTATTTCATAAATCCGATAGACGGACGATATGAAGATTTAAAAAAGGGCAATTTGACCCAAAATATTATCAAAGATTTAATGGCCGGCCTAGTGGTTGCAATGGTTGCTATTCCACTTGCCATGGGTTTTGCTATGGCTTCGGGCCTACGCCCCGAACAAGGCATTGTAGGTGGAGCTGTTGCTGGATTATTCGGCGCTTTATTTGGGGGTTCAAAATACCAAGTTTATGGCCCAACAGCAGCATTCATTCCCGTAATTGCTGGATTAATGAGCACTTATGATCACCGCTTTTTGGTATTGGTATCATTCGTAGCTGGCACATTGCTGATGCTTTCGGGTTTGTTAAAATTAGGAAAAATTATTGAAAAAGTACCTCATTCAATTGTTGTTGGATTCACCATAGGAATTGCAGTAGTTATTGCTTTTTCGCAAGTGGGCGAAATAATGGGAACGACCGATAAAGTGGCCTATGGTATAATTAACCAAGTAACTTTCATATTCGACAAAATTGGGATGGTAAAC
>CANMPY010000260.1 GCA_947499775.1 Bacteroidota bacterium
ATGGATAATAAAGAGGAGGTGTTTTTGGATGTAAATAAATTGGCGGAAGGGCATGCCTATATTGATGTAACAGGTTTGAGTATTAGCTTGGATAATATGTATTTGGCCTATGGAGTAGATATATTAAGTAGGCGCATTTATACCATTTATTTTAAAAATTTGGCAACAGGCGAACTGCTTTCCGACACTATTGAAAATACAACTGGAGGATGCACATGGGCCAATGATAATACGCATGTCTTTTACTCAGTAAAGGATGAAAACACGTTGCGTTCACACCAAATTTATAGGCATCAGTTAGGTTTAAACGATTCAGTTTTAATTTATGAAGAGTTGGACGAAACCTTTAATACTTATATTTATAAAAGTAAATCAAAAAAATACCTCATCATCGGAAGTGATAGTACATTAACAAGTGAATATCGCATATTAAATGCTTTAAACCCACTTGATGATTTTAAAGTATTTGAACCGCGAAAAAGGGGACATGAATATGGGATTGCACATTTTGAAGATTCCTTTTATATAACCACCAATAGGGATGCCATAAATTTTAAACTTATGCAAACACCTGAGAACGCTACCGCGTTTGACAATTGGAAGGAGGTTATTGCTCACCGCGATGATACCTTACTTGAGGGTATTGAACTATTTAAAGATTACATGGTTGTGGAGGAACGACGGCATGGATTAACCCATATGAGGATTATAAACCATTTAGATTCTTCCGAACATTATCTTGATTTTGGTGAGGCTGCTTATAGTGTAGGGGCATCTATCAATCCTGATTTCAAAAGCGAATGGTTGCGATTTAGTTATACCTCTTTAACTACGCCAAGTAGTGTTTTTGATTATCACTTGGCCACACGCGAAAAAAAATTATTAAAGCAACAGGAGGTAGTTGGTGGGTATAATTCGGAGGAATATGTCACCGAAAGGCACCATGCTAAAGGGTTAGATGGCGTTAGTATACCTATATCGCTCGTGTATAAAAAAGCCTTTGGGAAATCGAATGAAAATCCTTTGTTGTTGTATGGTTATGGTTCATATGGAGCCACAATGGATGTATATTTCAGTTCGGTAAGGCTAAGCTTATTAGATCGTGGATTTACATTTGCCATAGCCCATGTTAGAGGCGGTCAAGAAATGGGACGGCAATGGTACGAGGATGGGAAAATGTTGAAAAAAACCAACACGTTTAATGATTTTATTGAGTGTGCTCGTTTTTTAATTTCTGAAAATTATACCACACCGCAACATTTATATGCCATGGGTGGAAGCGCTGGGGGTTTATTAATGGGGGCGATTGTTAATTTAAACCCAGAACTTTGGAATGGCATTGTGGCTCAAGTTCCTTTTGTAGATGTGGTTACGACCATGCTTGACGAAAGTATACCATTAACCACAGGCGAGTATGATGAGTGGGGAAATCCGAACGAAAAAGTATATTATGATTATATGAAAACATATAGTCCTTATGATAATGTAGAAATTAAAGATTACCCTACTATGTTAATTACCACGGGGTTGCATGATAGTCAGGTGCAATATTGGGAGCCTGCTAAATGGGTAGCCAAGCTGCGTGATTATAAAACCGATGATCGAAAAATTTTACTTTTTACCAATATGGAGGCTGGTCATGGCGGAGCATCTGGCCGTTTTGAAGGGTTAAAAGAGGTAGCTTTAGAGTACGCCTTTTTGTTAGATTTGGAAGGGATAGATGTGTGAGATTGATTTTTTTATTGGTTGATGATCTTCGCCTACTGAAACGCCATAAATTCACCTCACCACCTCCACCAATCCGCTTTTATAAACCTTTCCTACTGTTAATCCCGTGGCTTCTATTTGATAAAAATAGGCTCCTATAGGAACGGGCAATCCTTTATAAATAGCATCCCATTCAGGTTTTTCGGTCTCGCCCCTGGCGAGATATACAATTTCACCCCAGCGGTTATAGATTTTAATTTTGGCTTCTTTAATGCCTTTATAATTTATTTTCCAGGTGTCATTTACTCCGTCACCGTTGGGGCTAAAGGCTGATGGGATAAATAAAACTGGTTTTAAAGGCAAACAATATACATTGCTGGCCGATAGCTGCATATTGCCATCTTTTTCATCGGTTATTATTTTGTAGCAGCGTTGCGATTGGCTTAATCCGGCAAACCCTTCATCCAGATAATCCAAAGTTTGTCCGTTTATGGTGGCCAACAATTCAAAATAGCCTGCCTCGTTTTGTGAGAACAATTGATAGGTGCTTACTCCAAATTCCCAGCGTTGGTAAGCTGTCCAGTTTAGTTGTGCTTCATTATTATCTGTTCGTGTGGCTTGTAAATAAATGGTTTGGGCTAAATCCTGAATCGTTGTGCTGTCGTTACACATGCTTATGGCTTTTACAGTATAGCTGTTAGCCATTAGGGTGTTGGCGGTTTTATCAGTATAAGTGGTATCGGGAGTCCAGGCTAAAAATGAATTGTTTTTTACTACGCTGTAGCTTACGGCGTTCAGGTGTTTTTTCCATTTCAAATCTATGCTTGTTTCATTCGTAACGGTAGCGTTCAGTATATCGGGCATACCGCTTATGCCGGGGTTTACTTTTATAAGTACCGAATCAGCGGTAATGCAGCCGCTTGGGCCGTAGAGTTTTTGGCTGAGGAAAAAGTTACCGGATTGGGGGTAATTAAAATTTCCACTTATGCCTTTGTAGCTATTTGGCGAAGCGGCAAAGCCGCTTCGCCAAATAGCGCTGTCCAACACATCGGCAAATTTATAACTAAAATTTACTTTCAATGGAGTGCAGCCTTCAACAGGTGCTGCTATTATCCCCGGTTTTGGGGCTGGCAATATCACCACATTATTTATTTGGATGGCGGTATCGGTACAATAGCCGTTGTTCACCACCAGTTTCACCGTAAAGGTATTGCTTGTGGTGTAGGTATAGGTAAGTTTTGGGTTAGTACTTGCATCTATACTGTCTTTACCATCTCCAAACAGCCAGTGTTTATAAGGTTTAAAGCCGGGTTTTATACTAAATAATTGGCTGCTATCGGTAAAACCATAGCCTATCCACTGACAGCCTTTGGTTTTTTGAATACCAAATTTGGCTATGGGCGGGTTATTAATTTCAATGCTGTCACCATACCATATAAAACCGCCTATTTTGCTGAATGCTTTGAGGCGTACAAAGTATTTGCCCTTATTAGGATAATTGTAAATTTTAGTGTTCCAGTTTTTGTCAAGGTTTATACTATCCCCGTTATCAAAAAACAAACGGTACCGCTTAAAGTATTGGGTATCGCAGGTATTGGTGAAT
>CANMPY010000261.1 GCA_947499775.1 Bacteroidota bacterium
CTAATCAAAAAAAATGACCTGACCAAGTTAGCCCTTTTTGTCGACATTTTCAAGTCAAAATCAATTATAAATGTTTGCTTTTTTATAAGCGTCCGTAAGGATTAACCCGACAGGGTGCGGTTGGCATCCAAGAAAAGTGAGAACTTCAAAATTTCTGTACGCAAACGCCGTTGAACGATCGATTATAAAACGCATTGGAAACTTTGATTTTACGGGCAGCTTATCGAAAATTTTGCAGTTGGTTTTGTTGGTGCCTTTTTTTGTTTCTTTTTTGGGCAAGCAAAAAAGAAAAAAACTAAACGGGATGAATATAGGCCTGTTGGACTTGAAGGCTTCACATGAATGAACGCTTAGTTAATTTGATGAGGACAATTCTACAACGGCAGGGCATGTGCTAACAGTAAACAAAAGCAATGCGGAGTTGGTTGTTTGTGAAAATGTAATAAACCCTTACATTTGTTGTAAGTGGAAAGTATGTTTGCTTCGATTCCGCACTACTTCTGCTCACAAAACGTTGATTATGTATTAAAGGATATTGTTAGTTTAATAATCCGCTGACAGAATTGACTGAAACCGAATGATAGCCTTTTTTTGCATTTAAAAACACTGCGTTTGCCCATTTCTTGCCTTCGCTCGATTTAGCTAGCTCGGAATAAATTGGCATCAAAAATTTACGCCGACCTACTGAGTTTAAAAATGTTTCGATTTGGGGTCGGTTTTGTGTAAACTTTAAACGGACAGATAAAGCATACCAATCGCAACAAAGTTCGGCATTGCTTCGGTCTGAAAATTTAAAGACTTTATCCCATTCTGTCAGCTGGCTAAGGTTGGCTTTTAATCCAAATTGACGAATTAAGTATTGCCAATGATGGGTTGTAAAACCACTTGTGTCCAAAGATTCTGTTTTAAGGGTCCCGCTGAAATAGGCATTTAATATTTTATCTACTTTGTTTAATTCGCTAGAAACAGGTTTGATAGCTGATTTGGGCAACCCTTCGCCATAAATCCATTCCGAAATGTTTGCTTCCTTTTTCCATTTTGAGTTTTTGTCCAATAGTTCCTGGTTTAAATAGGCAATAAATCCTTCGGTATCCATAAATCCAAAAGCATGCGATTTAAAATAGGAATTCAAAAAATGGTCCCATTGTGTTTTTCCAACAATTTTTTCTAAATGGCACAAAAAGAATCGTCCTTTATCGTAGGCAATATCGCTTAAACCATCATCAGGATCTCGGCCTTGTAAATTTAATTTCAATTTGGTGTCAGCCATTAATCCATCCTGTTTCATTTCGGCAATGGTTTTTTCTAAATCATTCCACGCTAATACTTGCCTCATTTGATCGTATGGTTTGCCATACACTTTTTCCATAATGCGCTGTTCGAAATAATTCGTAAATCCTTCATTGAGCCAGAAATCATTCCATGTGGCATTGGTTACAAAATTACCACTCCATGAGTGGGCCAATTCATGAGCAATTAATGACACTTGACTTCTGTCGCTAGTAATTACGGTAGGGGTTGCAAAGGTTAGGCGTGGGTTTTCCATACCGCCGAATGGGAAACTGGGTGGCAATACCAGTACATCGTAGCGGTTCCACATATAAGTTCCATAAAGTTTGCTCGCCTCGTCAATCATTTTTTGCATTTCGGCAAACTCCCATGCAGCTTTATCTAACATACCGGGTTCGGCGTATATACCGCAATTTTTACCCAAAGCTTTGAAGCTGATTTTTCCTGAGCTAAGGGCCAAAAGGTAGGATGAAATTGGCTGTTCCATTTCGAAAGTATAAACACCATCGGCCTTAATTTTTTGTGGATTGGTTGCACTCATGAGGGCTAAATACCCTGGCTTGGTCGTAATTTTTGCAGTGTATGTAAACTTTACCGCAGGTGCATCTTGGCATGGAACCCATGTTCGGGCTAGGATGGCCTGGCTTTGGCTATACAAAAATTCATCTGTTTTATCGTGCGTTTGTTCAGCATTAAGCCACTGCAGGGCAGGGCAATTGGGTTGGGTTTGGTAATTTATTATTATGCGATGGTCTTTTTTGCCAAGCACAATATAAAGAGGTTGGCCAAATACTGCATCGGTTTTGCCCAACCAATAGGTGAGCGAATCGTTATTGGTATTGGAAACACCTGAAATAATAAGTTGGCGCGTGTCTAAGATTAAAGTGTCAGCGCCAGCGTATTTATCCAAGTTCAATGTTACTTTTCCACTTAAAATATGGGCCTTCCAATCTATTTTAAGATCTAAGTCCATATGTGTAATTCTAATTTTTTGAGGGTTAGAATAGGAATGAGGGTCATCAAAAGAAATTAATTTTATTTTTTTTTCATCGTCTTTATATTTTTTTTCATTTTGGCACGTTACTATCACAGTTAGTAATAAAACGAGCATTGGCCATACCTTCAAATTTTTAAATGACATATACAATATTAGGCTTCAAAATTAGCACTGTAAACATTATTAAACTAATTGACAAATCGTGGAAAAAAATGACACTTATAAACATTTTATATCGCGTTCAAAATTTTACCTTTGCATGTTTAACACAATTCGAAAAAATAGAAATGAAATTATACGCAAAGACGATTGCATGTATTGCAACCTTGTTTTTAGGTTTATCCGTATCAAACGCACAAGATATATTTAGCTCCGACACAACATCCTATAAGCCATTTGGTGGCGATACAACGTCGTACTCTGAATCTGACGAATTATCGCAGCCCGTTCGAAAACCTTATATACGATTTATTGCTCCTTTCGATTCCATAACCGAATTGGTAACCTATAGCGAAATCATTAATGAGGAAGAGGCGGGTACCGATTCATTATATTGGAGAGCAAAGCGTTGGTTGAAGCATGAGTTTAAAGGCGCCAATAAAGTGGTGATAAAAAAAGACGATAAAAAAGAATTTAAAGTCGTGATGGTGGCAGAGTTCCCATTGTATATGGAAGCTAATAAGTTTTCGAAAGCACTTAATGGCAAAGTTGTTTTTGATTTTGAAATGCGTTTTAAGGAAGGCCGATTTAAATATAAAATTAATAATTTGGTACACGTTGTGGAACCACCACCGGGTGAGGATAAACAAATAAAAACCTATTTTGAGTTTTATCGCAAATCAACTATAAACCCAAGAGGCAATGATGCAGTGCTTATAGCTGCCGACAAAAAGATTCAAAGTATGGTTAAGAATATGAAAAAATATTGTAAGGAGCCTATTTTTGTTGATGATGACGATTGGTAGGACCTAAAAAATAATGGATTAAACCATACATGATTTGGTTTAGTTAGAAAAG
>CANMPY010000262.1 GCA_947499775.1 Bacteroidota bacterium
ATAATAAATTAGGATAAATATTTTCTAAAAAAGGCATTTTTACCCTTATTTTATTTTATAGATAAATTATTATTTTTCAACTTAATTGCTTTTATTCGCAAAACAAAAAAATATTGAGCAAAAAGTGGATGATAAATAAAGCGATTTTAGTGATGCTCACATCATTGATATTTCTTTCATTTCAATCCAAATTTTCCGAACGTTTTTCAGTAAATGATTTGCCAATTGTAAAATCGGAACGCATTCCCTCTTTTTCAAAAAAGGAAAGTTCAAATCATAGAAGTTCAGGTGATTCAGCTTTTAACTACTTCGAACAATCATCAAAACAACTTTATGCTAAATTTGGATTTCATAAATGGAACAAATTGCGCTACGATGTTTTTCAAAAAGCATATCAAGGATATGTAGTTATGAAAAATGAAGGCATGATTTCTAATAGCCGTTACCTTACCATCATGGACTTTGAATTATCTGCTAATAAACGCCGTATCTGGGTTTTAGACCTTCAAAAAAACAAACTCGCCCTACACGATTTGGTTTCACATGGCAAAAATAGCGGTGAAGAGTATGCACATTATTTTTCGAACCAGCACGAAAGCTACAAAAGTAGCCTTGGTTTTTATGTAACAGGAACAAATTATATTGGTAAAAACGACTATTCACTTCGTTTGCATGGCGTAGAAGTAGGATTCAATGACAATGCTTATGAAAGAGGAATTGTTATGCATGGAGCCGATTATGTAAACAATCAGTACATTAGAAAACACAAGCGATTGGGTAGAAGCCAAGGATGCCCAGCTGTATCTCAAAAAATAAATACATGGCTAATAAACACAATTGAAGGCGGCTCATGTATTTTTATTTACTACCCTGACAAAACGTATTTACATCGATCGGAAATACTAAATACCGAACCTCAGCTTAAAGATTTGCTAACAAGTTAGCTTTAATTTATTTAAAACGTATTGGCCACCAATTTGTTAAAAATACTTTTCACTATAATAAGGAATCTTTACATTTGTCTATCCCTTTGAAGAATTCAAATCTTACCCATACCTTCCTTTTTTTATTCGCAATTGGAATACTTCTTTTTACCATTGATTCGTGTACTAAAAAGCCAAAAGAAGATATAGGAACACCGGTAGAAGATATACTGGAGGGCCTTGATCCTGAAAAACTTGCAGATTTAATGCTGCTAAAAGCTGCTGATAGCAGCTACAAACCGAATGGTATATTCGATGCGCGATTCAACGATACCCTCAAAGCCTTTTACATTCAAAGAAATGGTATGCCTATTTGGTTACCCTTTTTAAAAGATTCGATGGTAAGAATACATATTCATGAAACCTTATTGGGCACAATTGATCATGGATTACACCCTAAATTTTACAATGGCGCTTTAATTGCAACCTACCTTCAAAAATTTGATTCTATGAAATCGGTTAATTCCGACATGGACTATAATTTTTTAACCGATTTAGATTATATAATTTCCATGTCGATACTTAGTGTCTACAAGGATTTGGCGTTAGGAAGAATTGACCCCTACTCCTTTTATAAACCTTTTTTTGAGCTAAATTTAACGCGTGCAAAATCCTTTAATTTATTTTCGGTATTAACGCATCAACGATCGTTTCAGGATAGCATTAGTTTAAAATCGCCGAGCTCGATATATTATCATAAACTCCAACTCCTTTATAAAAACTATTCAGAATTTGTAAAGAAAAACACAATTCTGTTTTACGATACGGCACAAAATTTAGGATCTATTCACAATCAAAACGTCGTAAATCAACGGCTCGAAATGATTTGGAGCGCACAGGCCGATTCTACTAAAGGATTAAGAGCTAAAATTATGGCAGAGCGAGAACATTATATTAATAAAACGCGACTGATGTTTAGCTTACCAGCTGGCAAAATTGATTCCGTATTTATAACAACGGTTTGTGGGCCTGCTACCGAATTAATTGATAATGCAATGGTTAGCTTAGAAAGAGAACGCTGGTTTTCGAAACCAGATACAGGAAATTATGTATATGTAAATCTTATTGATTTTTTGGCCGAATTAAAAAATGATAGTGTAGCTAATATGAGAGTTTGCGTTGGCAAAAGCAAATTAGAAACCTATGACGAAAAGTATCGCGCCTATTTAATAAGCAAAAATGCAAGAGCTAAACCTATTAACAGTGAAACCCCCGTTATTGGCTCACTGATAAAGGAAATCGTTATTAATCCAACTTGGACAGTCCCAAATAGTATAATTGGGAAAGAAATGTATCATCAGATTATAAATAATCCTAATTATTTAACCCGAAAAGGATTTGAGGTGGTGAATGAAGGTAAAGTAGTTTCACCTTCAAGCATAAATTGGAAAAAATTTAAACCATACGGTGTTACTGTGAAAATACGGCAAAAAGCAGGACCGAATAATTCATTAGGTATTCTTAAATTTAATTTCCCCAATGGGCATAATATCTATATGCACGACACGCCTGAAAAAAGTAAGTTTAATCAAAAAAACAGAGCGGTTAGCCATGGGTGTATCCGATTAAACAACCCGGTAGCAATGGCAGAATTTATATTAGGACTGCAGGGTGATAGCAGCATAGTGGATAATTTTAGGTTAAAAATGGGTTTGCAGCCTTATGATTCTGCTTTACAAATTGAAGATTCTTTATTAAAACCTATTAAAGAAACGCAAATCATACGTTTAAAAAGAGCGATACCCGTTTATATAGACTATAGAACTATCGTTTTCGAACAAGACGCAGGCCTGCGATTTGCAAAAGATATTTATCGAAAAAATAAATCCATTGCCAAAAGGCTTAATCAATAACAGGCTATGGATGCAAAAAAAGTTTGGCTACACTTTTCGTATTCTATTTGTACCCTATTGATCTTTTGTATAAACCCTTGCCTAGCCCAACAACCTTTTTTAAAATTTAAGCCTAATCCAATTAGGGTCGACAGTTTCGATTATATACTTAGTATGGCTCCATTTCAACTCCTGTCAGGAAAACTTGGGCTTACAGTTGATATGCGACTCCAAAACAAAAAAACACTTCGCATTTCATCACATTACAGAAAGGAAATAAGACAAACAAATATTGGCATACAAGATTCAAGATCTGGTTTAAGAAATTTCAATGAACAAGGCACAACCTTTATGTTAAAGCAATATAAAGATTCAAAAAAATCAAGAGTTTATTTTGGTCCCTATCTAGGCTTTGGCCTCGAATTAAGAAGGGCTTTTGTTAATATAGAAACTCCTATTCCAAATTTTGAAACAGAAAAGG
>CANMPY010000263.1 GCA_947499775.1 Bacteroidota bacterium
ATCGATGGAAAGAATTAACGAAATTTTAAATTATGACGATGGCATTCACGAACAAAACGATGCGTTGCCCGTTCCTGATTTTAAGAATAGTCTTGTTTTTAGGGATGTATCCTTTTCCTATAATGAGCATACGCCGGTTATAAAAAACGTAGATTTAACCCTTCATAAGGGCGAAAAAATAGCAATAGTTGGCAGTTCAGGGGCGGGAAAATCCACTTTGGCTGATTTGGTATTACGCTTTCACGATCCCGTATCTGGGTGTATACTTTACGACGGGATGGATATCCGGAAACTATCGCTCGATGGGTACAGAAACAAGCTAGCCGTAGTAACTCAAGAAGCTATTTTATTTAACGACACCGTTGAAAATAATTTAAAACTTGGCAATCCTTTGGCTACCGAAAGCGAAATGATTTCGGCAGCTAAACAAGCCAATGCCCATTCCTTTATTGAGCAAATGGATCACGGGTATAAAACCTTAATTGGAGAACGTGGAGGTAAACTTTCGGGAGGGCAAAAACAACGATTAACTATTGCCAGAGCTATTCTTAGCAATCCTGAAATTTTGGTATTAGATGAAGCTACATCCGCATTAGATTCAGAATCTGAAAAATTAGTGAATGATGCATTAGAAAAACTGATGGCAAACCGTACATCATTAATAATAGCGCACCGATTAAGTACAATACTTAATGCTGACAAAATTATAGTGATGGATCATGGCCTAATTGTAGAAACCGGAACACATAGCGAATTGATAAAAAAACAAGGCATCTACCATTCGTTGTATAAATTACAATCCTTAGGATAATCACCCTCTTGCTCTACGCAAGCGGTCGTTAATAGCTAATCCAAGGCCCTCTTGAGGAAACATTTCAGTAAGAATTAAATCTAAATGGCACGCATCTAAGTCGCGCATGGCTGAAAAAAGGTTTTTTGAAGCTTCGGCTAAGGATTTATTTTTCGACAAAATCCTTTGATTTTCGATCGGGATATTATCAATTGGCTTATTAAAAACAATTGCACCTGTCAACGCTCTATTAATCGTATTTAAATCTAATTCATTTACTAACTTCAATGGGGTTCGCGTAGCATAATGCTTATCCAACTGGCCAGGTGAATTAGGTTTTGAATAACTGGCAATATTTAACGACACTTTTCCTATACATTCTTCTATCGCTTCAACACTTAATCCTCCTAACCTTAATATTACGGGCGCATTATTTTTTTCGAACATCACAATAGTTGATTCAATACCCACCTCACATGAACCACCATCTAATATATAATCAATTTTATCGCCCAATTGGTCGGCTACATGTTTTGCAGATGTTGGACTTACATATCCAAACGGATTAGCACTTGGCGCTGCTAATGGAAACGGAAGGGCTTTTAATAATTGCAGCGATAAGCTATGATTAGGAACTCGCAAGCCCACAAATGGCAACCCAGAGGTAACCATATCAGGAATTAGTTCTTTCTTGGGAAGAATTAAGGTTAAAGGCCCTGGCCAAAATGTTTTGGCTAGTTTTTGAGCTAACTCGGGATAATAACTTGCATACTTTACAACCTCATTTTCGCCTCCAATATGAACAATTAATGGATCAAAATAGGGCCTCTTTTTAATGGCAAATATTGAACTTACCGCATCTTCATTTAACGCATTTGCTGCTAAGCCATATACGGTTTCGGTTGGTATAGCTACAACTTTTCCATCTAATAGAAGTTGAACTGCTTTTGAAATTTGCAGACTTTCTGTCGAAACCGTGTCCCCCTTTGAAGGGGGTAGGGGGATGATTTTCTCTCTGTTTTCATTTATCCAATTCTCAATACTCATCCCAACATTATTAATGTCATTCATTACTTCTTTATCACTAAATCTTAAAATAGTATATCCCAATTCTATCAGTCTTTTTTCTCTCTCAATATCTTTAATGAAAATTTCTTCAATACCATGCGAATATCCATCCGCTACAATAATTAATTTTAAATCTTTACAAAAAAAATCAGCAATGTAATTGTCAATTGGTCTTTGTCTTAAAAAGGAAAAACCTAACATTTGTTTGTTCCTTAATAGTTCACACCAAAGTCTAACTTCGGCTTTTGTGCCGTTATTTCGATGCGACTGTGCATTTTTTTTTAATTTTTTGTTGTAATGGTGAAACATTAGTTGTTGCTGAAACACATCCCCCTACCCCCTTCAAAGGGGGACAGCTGAAGCACGAGTAATGGACAGAGAATAAATCAAACGAATTCCTAATTCATTAAGCCCCTTTACGTTTAAGGCTAAATTTTTCAATCTTATTGTAAAGGTGGCTTCGTTGAATATCAATTTCTTGAGCAGTTTTGGCCACATTCCATGCATTTTTTCTCAATTTAGTATCGATAAAAACTTGCTCTGCAAAATCTTTAAAATCTTGAAATTTTTCATATTGGTTTACTATGTCTTCCAGATTTACCGATTTGCCCCCCATAGGATTTGCAAAGATTAAAATATCATTTTCCGAAATTTTATCTCCGCATAATATGACCAATCGTTCTATCACATTTCGAAGTTCCCTTATATTACCACTCCACGTTATATTTTTTAATTCAGCCATGGCCCCTGAAGTTAGCTGCTTGCGAGGCATGGCATTTTCTTCACATATTTCTGAAACAAATTTTTCAGCCAATAAAGGAATATCATCTAGTCGCTCATTCAAACTTGGCACATGAATTAATATTACACTAAGTCGGTGATAAAGATCTTCTCTAAAATTACCCGCTTCTATTTCTTTTCTCAAATCTTTGTTGGTGGCGGCTATTACTCTAACATTTACGCTAATTTCTTTTTCACCACCTACACGGGTTATTTTATTTTCTTGTAGGGCACGAAGCACCTTTGCTTGTGCTGATAAACTCATATCACCAATTTCATCTAAGAAAATTGTTCCTTCATCGGCACGCTCAAATTGACCAATTCGTTGCTTAATGGCTGATGTGAAAGACCCTTTTTCATGACCAAACAATTCACTTTCTATTAATTCTGAAGGGATAGCTGCACAGTTAACCTCCACAAGCGGCATATTTGAACGGTTACTTCGCTCATGTAACCATCGTGCTACAAGTTCTTTGCCGGTTCCATTATTGCCAGTTATCATTACCCTTGCATCAGTCGGGGCTACTTTTTCTATAGTTTGTTTTATTTTGATAATGGCCGGTGAGTTTCCAATAATTTCGACGGTTTTCGAAATTTTGCGTTTCAAAACCTTGGTTTCAATTATCAAATTCGTTTTTACACACGCATT
>CANMPY010000264.1 GCA_947499775.1 Bacteroidota bacterium
GATTGGTGTTGATATAGATGCAATCAAAGTTACTGAAGACAGAGATTTGTTTCGAATGAGAATGAATGAAATTGATGTAGCAATGGCCCCTTCAAAAATTGCGAAATCATTTTTAGAAGGAAAATCTGTTGCGCAAGAATTTGGCTTTCCATTAGTTATCCGTCCTTCCTTTACACTTGGTGGAAGCGGTGGCTCAGTGGTTTATAAAAAAGAAGATTATGATCATTTATTAAATAGAGGCTTGCAAACATCGCCAATTCATGAAGTTTTAATTGATAAAGCGGTATTAGGTTGGAAAGAGTATGAATTGGAGTTATTGCGTGATAAAAATGATAATGTAGCCATAATTTGCTCTATCGAAAATTTTGATCCAATGGGAGTGCATACTGGAGATAGTATTACCGTTGCTCCAGCGCAAACATTAAGCGATAGTACGTATCAAAAAATGCGTACGATGGCAATTAAAATGATGCGTAGCATTGGAAATTTTTCGGGTGGTTGTAATGTGCAATTTGCAGTGAGCGATGACGAAGAAGAAAAAATTATTGCGATTGAAATTAATCCTCGTGTTTCCCGTTCATCGGCTTTAGCAAGTAAAGCTACTGGTTATCCTATTGCACGTATTGCCAGTAAATTAGCAATTGGTTACACATTAGACGAATTAATTAACCAAATTACAAAATCTACCTCGGCTTATTTTGAACCAACATTAGATTATGTTATTGTAAAAATACCACGTTGGAATTTTGATAAGTTTAAGGGTTGTAATCGTGAATTAGGTTTCCAAATGAAATCGGTTGGAGAGGTAATGGCCATTGGTCGTTCTTTCCAAGAAGCTTTACAAAAAGCATGTCAATCACTTGAGATTAAACGTAATGGTTTAGGAGCTGATGGAAAAGAGAACACGAACCAAGCAGAATTATTAGCAGGTCTTGAACGTCCTAGTTGGAACCGTTTATTCATGATTTATGATGCCATGAAATTGGGTATCTCTATTAAAACCATTCAAAAATTAACCCGCATTGATATGTGGTTTTTAGAGCAAATTGAACAAATGCTTGCTTTAGAAAACGAAGTATCTAAATACAGATTAGAAGAGCTGCCAAGAGATTTATTGTACGAAGCCAAACAAATGGGTTATGCTGATAGGCAATTAGCTCATCTTTTAAGATGCTTAGAAAGCGACGTATACACTAAACGTAAAGATTTAAATATCAACCGAGTGTTTAAAATGGTTGATACTTGTGCTGCTGAATTTGAAGCTAAAACACCTTATTACTATTCCACATTTGAAGATGAAAACGAAAGTATCAGAACAGATAAAAAGAAAGTAGTGATTTTAGGTTCTGGCCCAAATCGAATTGGGCAAGGTATTGAATTTGATTACAGTTGTGTGCATGGTGTTTTAGCCGCTAAAGAAATGGGTTACGAAACCATTATGATTAACTGTAACCCTGAAACCGTTAGTACAGATTTTAGTACAGCCGATAAATTATATTTTGAGCCAGTATTTTGGGAACATATTTACGATATCATTTTGCATGAAAAGCCTGAAGGTGTTATCGTACAGTTAGGTGGGCAAACGGCATTAAAACTGGCAGAGAAATTAGAACGTTACGGTATTAAAATTATTGGCACCGACTTTAAATCATTGGATTTAGCTGAAGATAGAGGAAGATTCTCGAATTTATTGAAAGAAAATAACATCCCTTATCCAAAATTTGGAGTGATTAAAGATGCTGAAGAAGCCATTACTTTATCTAAAGAATTAGGCTTCCCTTTATTAGTTCGTCCGAGTTATGTATTGGGTGGGCAATCCATGAAAATTGTTATTAATGAAGAAGAGTTAGAACAACATGTTGTAAAATTATTACACGATTTGCCAGGTAACCAAGTTTTATTAGATCATTTTTTACAAAATGCTATTGAAGCAGAATCTGATTCAATTTGTGATGGTAAAGATGTTTACATTGTGGGGATGATGGAGCATATTGAACCTGCAGGAATTCATAGTGGAGATAGTTATGCTGTGCTTCCTACCTTTGATTTATCTGAAAATGTAATTAAGCAAATGGAGCAACACACTAAAACTATTGCAGTGGCGCTTAAAACAGTTGGTTTATTAAATATTCAATTTGCTGTAAAGGATGAAATTGTATATATAATTGAAGCGAATCCACGAGCTTCTCGTACGGTACCATTTATTGCTAAAGCATACGATGAGCCTTATGTCAATTATGCTACTAAAGTTATGTTAGGCGCTAAAGTAAAAGATTTCAATTTTCAGCCAAAGAAAAAAGGATATGCGATTAAAATTCCAGTATTTAGTTATGATAAGTTTCCTGAAATTCAAAAAGAGCTTGGCCCAGAAATGAAATCAACAGGTGAAGCGATTTATTTTATTGATGACTTGTATGATGAATATTTCCAGAACATTTACAGTGAGCGAAATTTATATTTAAGTAAGTAATAACAAGCCCTGACAAAAAAAGTTAGGGCTTTTTTATGTTTTTGGGCGTGCTGCGAAAAGCAGCCAGGCTTTGCGTTTCAATCTTTTTGTAAAGGAGGCACAAAAAGGATTTACACTTCAATCCTTCACGCAATTTAACTCCATTTTTTTGCTAGGAGTGTTACAAATAATAAACTTTGTGTCCGCTTAAATGCGTTAGGGATAGAACGAAAATCCTTTCGCTTGTATTTTTTGCAAAAGATTGCAGTGATAGCCCGCCCGAACGCCCGAAATAAAACCTGTGAATACTGTACTTTCGAAAAAAAGGGCACAAAAAAAGGGTAAGCTACTTTCATCGCACCGCTCAACCATCTACCCTTGCTATGTTCCCATCCTGGGGGATTTGACAGGAGCTGGTCGTGAAAGACTTACCCGCGACAAAAGTATATAATTTATTCCATTATTTACATAATTTTGATAAAAATTATATCTTAGCTATATTTAGGCTTTCATTAACCTCACTATATGAACATTTCAGTTGTCATTCCATTATTTAACGAAGAAGAATCTTTGCCTGAACTTCACGACTGGATTAAACGTGTGATGGATGAAAACAAATTTACTTACGAAATTTTATTTGTAGATGATGGCAGTAAAGACAAATCATGGACAGTAATCGAATCTTTGGCAGCTAAAAATCATTGTGTGAAAGCTATAAAGTTTCGCCGTAATTATGGTAAATCCCCTGGTTTACATGTTGGTTTTGAAGCAGCACAAGGAGATGTAGTGATAACCATGGACGCCGACTTGCAAGATTCACCGGATGAGATTCCTG
>CANMPY010000265.1 GCA_947499775.1 Bacteroidota bacterium
CCAAACAACTAATATCCATCCGGGCGAGCCCAACTGTTGTGTCATACCTGCCGTAACAATAAAAATACCAGATCCAATCATAGAACCTGCCACAAGCATACTGCTATCAAACAATCCTAATTCTTTTTTAAATTCAGTGGACTTAACCATAATTAATTTCGGTCAAACATAGTACTTTTTTAAAAGAAAAAAAGAGTACGCATACAAAGATTTTTTTTATGAAAAACATAAAAAACCGACTTAATTTATTTAAATATTAAGCCTTTTCGGAATAGGTTTTATCTAAATTTAGCAAGCCAAGCAAATGGAGAATCAGCTCTTGCTCTTATACGAGTAGCGCTAAATTTTTATAATCGTTACATCATACGAGTAGGATGTTTTTGGCGCATTAGCTACTCCACTTACTGTAACTTTATAATTTTGGTCTGAAGCATTGGTGGTAATGACTCCTACAGGTTCCCAAATGACAGTATTATCGCCATAGCCATTGTCGGTTTTCGAAACTATTGCTAACACTACGGGTCCACTTGGGCCAGTCATGGTTACGGTAGCATTTGAAAAATCGGCCTTAGGTAAGCCAAACGACCAGCGGGCAAACACAAGATTTTGGGGCATAAAACCTTTTGGTGGATAGGCTATAAATTCGGGAATAAGTGTATTTCCGCCTGCAGTTCCTATGCATCCAAGCGACATAGTGGCATCCGTTGTTCCGTAACTAAATTGCGTTTTAGCCGAATGCAATATCCAACGGCGATGACCTACGGCTTTATTATTTGTACCGTTATCGGTCATAAACAAAGTTACCGAATTTGAGCCATGGCTTCCCATTGCTAAATTGCTAGTATTGGCACCATCGTAGCCTGCTTGAGTCCAACATGTCCAGGTATTTGGAGGTGTATGGCTTAATTGTGAATTGGCTTTCATCAAAAATGCAGCTTGCTGATACATGGGGAATTTGGTGGCATCTAGGGTGGTATTGTTATTTAAACCAACTAATTTTCTAAAATAATTAATGCGCTTTATAACCATATCAGCAGTGGTTTGTGGAGCAGTTCCTGCATTACATCCACTTATGTTGCCTGTCCAGCCTGAGTTTGCTACAGTTGAACCGATGTAATTATCGTTATAGTCTTTTACAACAATATCTCGGTCTGATAATATAATTGGATCTTCTTTGTCCTTACAACTTAAAAACGTGAATACAAAAGTTAGAATGAGTAAGGCTAATTTTGGATAGGTGTGTTGAATTTTCATAAGTTTTTTATTGTGTATGGCAAAAATGAAAAAAAACTTTCATATACAATTGAATTATTTTCAAATTAGACAACAAAATGATTTTAATTGATTGAAAAACAACATATATGCTGTAAGCTTCCCTTTTTTAGTACAAATCAAAAGTAGAATTTTTCATTAACTTTTTTTCTTTTGATGTGGTTATGTGGTCAACTTCTGTGGGAGAGGTATGTTGGGGAAGTTGTCCATTTATCCACATCATCGGAGTTTTACCTTTGAGTCCGTCATGAGGCCTAAAATAGTTGTAATCATACATCCATTCTTGGGTTATTTCTCTTACTTCTTCTATGGATGAAAACAAGTTTGGGTCTAACACATTATTTCTATATGTTCTATTAAATCGCTCTATTATTGAGTTCTGAGTTGGCTTTCCAGGTTGAATATATAAGAACTCTATTTCTTGCATTTTGCTCCATTGTTGGGCTAGGTTTGCGATAAATTCAGGACCATTATCCATGCGGATTCTTTGAGGTTTTTGCCTCCGATGCATTAAGTGGTTTAATACCAAAATAACACGGCTGCTTTTTATGGAATAGTCGGTTTCAATATGCAGAATCTCCCGGTTGTAATCATCTATAACATGGAAAGATCTAAATTTCCTCCCGTTTTCTAAAGCATCGCTCATAAAATCTATGCTCCAAGTATGGTTTAATACTTCTGGTATTTCCAATGGTTGTTTTACTCTGGCGGGTAATCGCTTCTTTACTTTTCTGCGTATGTTTAATCCCATGGCTTTATACACCCTATAAACACGTTTGTGATTATAGGGAACACCTTCGTTGCGAAGCCGGTTAAATGCTTTCCAAAAGCCTTCTCGGGGCTGAGCCTCTGCCTTCTTAGCTAAAGCTTGCATCAAGGTCGTATCATCTTTAATGGAACTATAGTAAAAGGCTGTTCTACTTAGCTTTATGGTTCGGCAAGCCCTGCTTTTACCAATGTGTTTTTGCCCTGTTATATCTTCCACAATGTGTTTCTTTTGGCAGGGCTTTAAAGCTTTTTTTCGATTACATACCTTGCTGCTTCCAAGTCTAAAGCTAAATTAGCATACATCCGTTTTAGCTTCGCATTTTCTTCCTCTAGTTGCTTGATTCGCTTTAATTCTGTTGCATCCATGCCGCCATAACGCTGACGCCATTTGTAAAATGTAGCTCGGCTTACGCCATGCTCTCTGGAAATTTCTTCCACTTTTTTGCCTGCGTCAAACTCCTTGAGTATCGCAGAAATCTTTGATGGGGTAAACTTACTTCGTTTCATTTTTTTTACAATTTAAAATTACTATCTTTTTGTCTATTTTTAAATTGTACTATTTTTGGGGAAGCTTACAGCGCCACTAAGGTAATATGGATATGGAGCCCCCACCCCGCTTATGGTTTTTTTGAAGCATATTATCCAGGGAAAAAATTTGTCGATTATATTGGAGTGGGTATCTTAAATTATGGCACCGTAGCCAACTGGAGCAAATGGTGGAGTTTTAAGGATATTTTTGGCAAACATTACAAGGAACTCGCCCAATTTAACAAGCCAATAATGATTACTGAATTTGGGTGTTTGAAAGTAGGTGGCAATCGAAATCAATGGTTTAGCGAAGCGCTTCGTGATCTACCTCAAAAATATCCACTTGTAAAGTCTATAGTATATTTTCATTTTTCAGATGATAATACCACCACACAACAAGCCCTTAATTGGTATTTCTTAAACGATAAGGCTACAATACATAGCATTATAAAAGAAACATCGGCTTGGAAAAACTAAAAAACGTTGCGTTTTGTACTTTCGCTTTGTTATAAAATAACTAAGGTTCTTATATATAACGTTTTGCGGATATGACTGGTGGCGGCTTCGGAGCTACACACTTTCAACAAAAGAGAAACTTAGTTGGAAGAACACACTTTCCCTTACAACAAAACAGCCATCAGTTATATCCGTTGTTATCAGCTGCCCCTCTATCAGCCCCCAGAATATGGTTTAAATCTAATACAGTGGATTATG
>CANMPY010000266.1 GCA_947499775.1 Bacteroidota bacterium
CTAATAACTCAAAAAAAAGATTCGAATCGTATGGATACGCTAGGATTAAATTTTACCCCAAAAGGTTATTTTTTTCACACCTTAAATGCCTCCAAAGTTCGTTTCCAATTTAAAGATCCATTGGCCGATACCCCTTATTACAAACCTCATTTTACCCATGGTATTAATGATTCAATGGTATTAAAAACGATCACAAATTCGTTGGGTTTTCTATTAAAAACAAAATATAAAAATTTCACAAACCTGCTAAACGCAAGTGCAGAATTCAGCAATTATGGGGTCTTCAATTCTATAATCGGGCAATTAGCTTATTCTAATATTTCATTAAAAGCCGGATTAAATGCATCCTTAAATTCAAAATTTGGCGAAATAGGACTCAACGGCAGCGGACAACTATTTGTGAACGGATATAATGCAAAAGATTACTTGCTGATAGCTGGTTCGCAATGGTCTTTAAAAAACAAAGTAAAACTATTGGCAACCCTAAGTAGCCAAAAGCACAAAGTTGATCAATTCCAAACAATTGGGTTTACCTCGCCAATAAAATGGAACCAAACTTTGGCACCAACCCTTCGTAACAGCTTCGATGCTACTTTCGAATGGACTCCATTTCATTTAAATGCTGGAATTGTTGCCTCAAATTTCCAAAATTTTGTATTGTATTTTCCCAATACTGCACCTAAAGGTATCGATTTTAATTATTTACACCTTTATGTTTCTAATCAACTTAAATTCGGAAAAGTTCATTGGCATAACCGTATTAGTTTTCAGGAATGCGGGAAAGTATTTCACCTCCCAAAATTTTATTTAGCTGGAGGTATTTTTCTGGAAAATAAATTTTTTAAGAAAAATATGTTAGCTCGAATAGGGTTTGATTATCAATGGAACAGCAGTTTTTATGCCGACAGTTACGATCCAAGTATGCGTCAATTTGTATGGCAAAATACGACCCTAATTGGCAATTACCCCTATCTCGATTTCTATGCAAGTGCCCAGGTACAAACCATGAATCTATACATTCGTTTCGAACATATTAATCAGGGGTTTTCTGGCGAACGCTATTATGCCACACCTAATTATCCTAACCCACCACGATTTTTGAGGTTTGGTGTAAACTGGAGACTATTTAATTAACCCTTTAACCTTAACCTCAACCTTTAACCCACCTTAGCGGTGGCAAGCTTTTAACCTTCCCTCCCTTTAACCTTAACCTCAACCTTAACCTCAACCTTTACCTCAACCCTTAACCTTTCCTCCCTTTAACCTTTAACCTTTCCTCCCTTTAACCTTTACCTCAACCTTTACCTCAATTTTTACAAATTATCAAAAAAGTACCTTGATATTTTATCCATTAAGTGGACACGGTCTTTGCCCAATACATTATGCGGATGATGGGGATAAACAAAGTAATCTAATTGCACCCCATCTTTAATACATTTTTCAACGTATTGAAGCGAATGTTGCCATAGTACTACATCATCTTCGCCGCCATGAATCATTAGTAATTTACCTTTTAGGTTTTTGGTATAATCAAGGAGATTACTATTTTTATAGCCTTCGGGGTTTTCTTCGGGTGTATCCATATAGCGTTCGGTGTACATAATTTCATAAAGTCCCCAATCAATTACAGGACCCCCTGCTACTCCTACTTTGTATACACCTGCATTTCGTGTCATTAAACTTGTAGTCATAAATCCACCAAAACTCCAGCCATGTATACCAATTCTATTAGCATCTACATTGGGTAAACTCTTTAAATACTCAACCCCTTTTAACTGATCCTCCATTTCAACGGTACCTAACTGACGGTGAACTGCAGCTTCAAAAGCATGCCCTCTGTTCATCGATCCGCGCCCATCAATGGTAAAAACATAATACCCTTTCTGTGCCATATACTGCATCCATAAATTTGCACCCCCCAACCATGTATTGTTTACCAATTGTAAGTGAGGACCATTGTACAAATACACCACAACAGGGTATTTGGCATCGGGGTTAAAATTGATTGGTTTTATTAACCTATAAAATAAATCGCTTCCATCATTTGCTTTTAGGGTTCCAAATGAAGTTTCGCCTAGTTTATAATCGGTTAAAGGATTTTGAGCTGTATGCAATATATGCTCTTGCTTAGTATCGGTTGATACAATTTTAATTTCCCGTGGTGTAGTTAAATTTTGAAAATGATCTATAAACCAATCTCCATTTGGGCTAAGTATACAAGTATGTGTTCCTGAATTTTTGGTCAAGGCCTCTACTTTATTTATTTTCAGGTCAATGCTTAGCGTTTGTCGCTCGGTAGGGTTTGGTACTGTTGTTGACACAAACAATTTCGAATCATTTTTATTCATTCCCAATAACTCGGTCACTACCCAATTGCCTTTGGTTAATTGTTTAATTAAGGCCCCTAAAATATCGTATAAGTAAAGATGATTATAGCCATCTCGTTCGCTCCACCAAATAAATTTTGATGGGTCTGTTTTCAAAAAGGTTAATCCATGTTGCGGTTCAACATATTTGGCATCAGTTTCTTCAAAAAGCGTCTTCATGAAATTACCAGTTTTGGCATCGTACTGATTAAGCCACATATGATCCTGCCCTCTATTAACAATGGCCACATAAACAGAATTATTATCGGGGCTCCACGTAATATTGGTTAAATATTGCTCTAGAGGCTCTCCTGTTTTTAAATAAACAGTTGTTTTTGTTGAGGTGTTATAAATTCCAACCGAAGCGTGATGACTAGGTGTTCCGGCTATTGGGTACCGAATAGTTCTAGCATCTGCCGGACGTGTTTTAAGTTGATAAATAGGATATTCAGCCACCATGTGTTCATCTAAATGATAAAAAGCTAATTGCCCTCCATCCTGACTCCAAAATATTCCTTTCATTATTCCAAATTCATTGCGATGAACAGCTTGTCCATTCTGTATTCCTGGTTTATCATCGAAGGTAATTTGAGTGGAATTTATATACAGATTATTTCCTTTGGTATAAGCTACCTTTTGGTAATCAAAACTAAAATCGGCATTCTCCATTTCTTCTGCATTATAATCCACCAATTTAGAAGCCGTTTTTTTGGACAAATTGTATCCTATAACTTTATTGGCAAAATTAAATTTAAAGTCAGTTGAACTTAACCAAGTTACCCTTGGTAATTTTTTCAAAGTATCTAAACCCAATGCCTTTAATGCCTGATCAATCTCTGATTTTGAAACCGTAAATGAAATTTTATTGGTTTTAGCTTCACGTATTTGTAAAGTGTTGCCTATAGCTTGCGAATA
>CANMPY010000267.1 GCA_947499775.1 Bacteroidota bacterium
AGGTTTTGCATTTTCTTTTTTTACGGTAGTGGTTTTGTACCTACCTGATTTTAAAGCGGCATCCTTTGATAAATATAATTTATCGCCTACTTTAATTTCTTCAGGAGACCCTATGGCATTCCAATCGAGAATATCTTCTACAAAAACATGGTGCTTTTCGGATATTCGGTACAAATTATCTCCGTTTTGGATAATGTGAAATTCCTTTGAACCTATTCCTTCCTCCTTAGGTAAATCTTTTAAAATTACAGTAGGCTCAGGTATTAGTTGCGGTTGAATTTTTTTGATTTCAGGATTATTAACATTAAGGGGTGAGTTTTTCTTTTCTAATTCTATCCTTTCAAACTCGGTTCTAGTGATGGTGGCTGGTTTGTTAGCACTTTTATTTTGCAGATAAAGTTTAGCACCAGCAACAGCCTCTTCGCCATTTTCTAAATGATTATTTTTATAGAGTTGCTTAAGTTTTAAGCCATACTGTTGCGAAATAGCATATAAATCTTCTCCATCTTGTACTATATGATACGGTTCAGAACCTCTTCGACGCTTCGGTTTTAAATAGATAATATCACCGGGCTCAATTTGAGTTCCTTTTGGCAAATCGTTATAACGATAGATTTGCTTTGAGTTTAATTCATTTCTACTTGCAATTAAGTCCATCGTTTCTCCTGCTTGAGCGTACACTAATGGAATATCATTGTTTTTCTGGTCGTATTCAGAAGTTACGCCGTCGGGCTTTGGCAATAAATCGTAATGATGCAAGTTGTAGCGGCTAATAATACCAGTTATTAAAGTATTGTATTTCGGATTGGTGGCATAGCCTGCTTTTTTTAAACCTTCGGCCCAGCCCATATAATCTGTTTTATCAAGGGTAAAACATTCGGTATAGCGCCAATTTTCGCGTAAAAAATTTGAGTGATCTTTAAAGCTTTCCAAGTCTGAATTGTATGCTCTAAAACATTCGCCAACTGCATCGTCATCTGCAATAATCGTTTTGCCAGTCCAAGTGGATTTGCATTTTATGCCAAAATGATTATTTCCATCTCGGGCCAATCGGCTATTGCCACTTTGAGATTCTAAAATGCCTTGCGCTAGCGTAATGCTTGCCGGAACCCCACAGCGATACATCTCGGCAATGGCAAAATCCTTGTATTTTATGATGTATTGCTCCGAACTAATTTTTAAAGGCTGGGCCATTGAAACCGTACCCAGTAAAATAAAAAGTGTAATTTTTATTATTCTCATGCAATAAATATAGGTGCAAATGTAGGGGTGCTTAATGGTCATGCTCGTTCAATTTTTACACATCAATTTATTTAATAACGGGCAATGAGGTCAATATTGTATAGTAAAGTGGAAATTGAACCACAATAGATAAATGGAATTTGCCGTTATTTGCACAGAATTATGATTCAATTACACACTTTTCTTATAGGCGTATTGTTATTTACCCATACATCCTATTCTCAATCACATACATCGGCAGGCGATAACAAAACGCCTTTGCCGGTAAAATGGGTAGTTGGATTTACGGTAAAAGAAGCTAGCATTGGCGATGAAATAGAGGTTGTATTAAAAGGTAAAGTACCACAACATCAGCATATGTATGCCAACGATTACGTCTGTGATCCTGTTCCATATACCCTCAAATTTACACAACATGAATCGTTTAAGCTTATAGGACAACCTAAATCATTCGGACACCGAACGTATAAAGATGATATTTTTGATTGTGAAGTAAAGGACTTTGAAGGAGCTGCCGAAATTCATCAAAAAATAAAGGTCTTAAAAGCAAACTTAGTTTTATCTGGACTTATCGATTATCAAACCTGTACCGAATCAATGTGTTTGGCCTTTAAAGATCAATTGTCTTTTCCAACCTTGAAGATTAAAGCAGGACCTGAAAAAATAGATACGGCAAGTAGCCTTGTTCCGGTACCCGAAATTGAGAATACGACAATAGGTCCACCGCTAAAAAAGGAGTCGATAATCAAAGCTCCAAAATCTGAATTGGACGAACGAGGTTTATGGGCTTTGTTTTTATTAGGTATAGGAGGAGGGCTGTTAGCCTTGCTTACACCTTGTGTATTTCCAATGATTCCGATGACAGTTGCGTTTTTTACAAAAGAGAAGGATAAGGCCAAGGGTCATAGAATGGCCTTGTTTTATGGATTAAGTATATTGGTAATTTCCTTGGTATTAGGATTGGCATTAGCGGCCTTGTTCGGCGAGGCCTTTACCAATCAGCTAAGCACGCATTGGTTGCCCAATATTATTTTCTTCTTAATATTTATGTTTTTTGCAGCCTCTTTTTTGGGTATGTTCGAGCTTGTATTGCCAGCATCGTTTGTTAATAAAATGGATAAACAAGGCGACAAGGGCGGATATCTTGGTATTTTTTTCATAGCATTCACTTTAGTTTTGGTGTCGTTTAGCTGCACAGTTCCAATTGTAGGTTCTGTGGCAATTTTAGCTGCGAAGGGCGAATTTATTCGACCGTTTTTTGCCATGCTTGGTTTTGGGTTAATGTTTGCGTTGCCATTTACCCTTTTTGCATTTTTTCCTCAATGGCTCAAAAGTTTGCCTAAATCCGGTGGATGGTTAAATTCTGTAAAAGTAGTTTTGGGTATTGTTGAGATTGCATTAGCATTAAAATTTTTGTCACAGGCGGATGTAGTTTACCATTGGCGCATATTGGATCGCGATGTATTTATTGCTATTTGGATAAGTTTAGCCATTATGTTGGGCATGTATTTTTTGGGAAAAATAAAATTTTCGCATGATAGTGATTTACCATATGTGTCGGTCCCTCGATTTACGTTTGCTTTTTTGTCGTTCTCATTTGCCATTTATTTAGTACCCGGTTTATGGGGGGCACCTTTGAGGCATCTTTCGGGCGTACTGCCACCTATGTCAACTCAAGATTATGTGGTTTTGAGTGGAGGAGTTAGCAACGAAAAAAAATCGAATACCGCTCGTTTTTCGGATATACTCCATTTGCCACACGGGCTTTCAGGATATTATTATTATACCGAAGCCTTAGCGGCTGCAAAAAAAGCTAATAAACCGTTGTTTGTCGACTTTACAGGCCATGCGTGCGCTAATTGCCGTCGTATGGAAGAATATGTTTGGATAAAGCCCGAAATATTAAAACGACTAAATGATGATTTTTTAATTGTCTCCCTATATGTTGACGAACGAACTGAACTAGAACAGGATGAATGGATGACAAAAAAGGATGGGACAGTATTAAAAACTTTAGGCGAACAAAATTTTGAATTG
>CANMPY010000268.1 GCA_947499775.1 Bacteroidota bacterium
ATTCGCTCATAAAATTTAATTATGATACGATTGTGGCTATGGACAATCGAAATGAACAAACATGGCTTATGGCAGACCCCAAATCAAAAACGATTAACGCAGAACTGAATCTGATTGAAAATAGCAGTTTTGAAAATGCGAATAGCAGATTAACGAACGGTTCAAAAATTGGGGATCATATTAGTAATTGGCAAGCCTCCGCCGGAACGCCCGATTATTATAGATCAAAAAACCTGAATACAATGGATGGGGATGCTATGGTTGGCGTGCGGTTTTATACTGAAAATTGGGCGCATATCGAATTTTTGAGCACTCAACTCAAAGAAACCTTAGAAGCGAACAAAACCTATTGTTTAAAAATTTATGTACGTTTAAAAGAAGATTGTTTTTATGGCGTAAATGCGCTAGGGGCATTGCTTAGTGATAAAATACCCAATCAACAAGCCTTAATTCAGGGCGATGTAATGCCAACCATAAAACACCACAAAGGAAGTGTATTGGCCTATAAAACAAAGTGGATGCAGTTAAGTTGCACGTATACGGCAAAAGGAAATGAAGATTACCTTACCCTTGGTAGTTTTACCAATTCTGATACCATGCAAAAAAAACACTTAAAAGGTAATGTAACAGAAGCGTATTATTTTTTTGATAACATTCAACTTTATGCTATTGAAAAACCCGAAGAATGTCCTTGTAATATTGGCCGAAAAGAAAAAGTACTTCTACCTCATTTGCCAATTAGTATTGAAAAAGAAGTGCCAAAATCGTTTGTCATACGCAACATTTTTTTTGACAACGATAAATGGGATTTATTACCCGAATCGTTTGATGCCCTTGATTCACTTTATGATGTAATTGAAACGAATATGTTTAAGAAAGTTGAAATTTCAGGACATACAAGTAATACAGGTAGCCGCGAACGAAATTTATACTTATCAAAAAATAGGGCCGAAGCTGTAAAAAAATACCTTGTCAAAAAAGGATTGTCGCCTAAAATGTTTGTTTGCATTGGCTATGGCCCCGATTTACCTATTGCCGATAATGATACTCAAGAAGGACAATCCGAAAACCGAAGGGTTGAGTTTAAACTTCTGGAATAAACATGGGCTAATGAAATAGGGTTTTAAAAATCACCAATCTCATACCTAAGTCCAACAATGGCACTGGCGTTCCAAAGTCGGAGTGATTCAGTAGAATTTTTAGCTGTTGGCAAAAGGTTTATACGCATCACAGTTTCTATGGTAGTCCAAAATTTTCCTTTGATGTTTATATCAAAACGGCTACCGGTTTGCAAAGCACAATTAGCTTTGGCAGCCGTATAATTGGTATTGTTAATGGTAAACGTATTTTGACCATTAATGCTAAACCCTTCTAAAAATATGCCAAGATTTTGTTTAATCAGAAATTGAGACATAAATGCAATATTAAACCATCCTGTAAATTGATGCATTTTGTGCCGTGGAGTAATTTGAAAATTGCAGCCTACAGGAATTTCTAAATATTTGAAATGATAGGTAAAAAAGGCATTTTTTTGTGCGCCTTGCGAAAGGTCAAATATTTGACCCAACTCAGGGTGTACGGTATCCAAAAAATGATAATCGTACCGCGATCGACTAAAGCCATTATCTAAGTAATGTATGCCAAAATAAAATTCCCTTCCTGGTTCTTTTTCAAATAAAAATTGAATTCCAGCCACTGGAAAGGCTTTCATTCTGTCACTTTTGTCCAATGAATCTTTTCGGGCAGTGTACGCTGATGTTAATATTCGATTGCTGAAATTAACACCCACAATTGGTTTTATAAATTTTTGACCAAAAGTCAAAATTGTAGAAATTGCAAAGACAATGGTTATCGCGCTTCTTATCATTTTAATTGCTGAGCAAGGTATTATTTATTATCGAACTAAGCATATGCTTCATTTTTATCATCCTATGGATAATCAATCAAATTTTGTTTTTACTTTAAATCGCCAGAAAGTGGTTATGGAAATAAAAAACAAACTAAATGTAAGTGCCCACCAAATGCCATAAATACCCATGTTAGTATGTTTTGCAAAGTACCACGACATTGGAATGCCAATAATCCAATAGGCTATAAACGTGAGAAATGATGGGAATTGGGTGTCGTGAAGTCCGCGAAGCACTCCAAGGCATACAGCTTGTATCCCATCCACCACCTGAAAAACAGCAGCAATTAATATAAGGACTGAGGCTATTTGCAATACCTCTCTTTCGGTACTATACAAGGGTGGAATAAGTTGATGAAACCCAACAAAAAGCAAAGCGAAAATTACTTCAATGGCCACCACAAGCCAAATGGCAGACATGCCGTATTTTCTGGCTCCAGCAATATCGTTATGCGCGTAGTTCTCGGCTACATAAATACTTCCCGAAACGGCTATGCCTACGGCAAACATAAAGGTAAGGCTTGCTACATTAATTGCAATTTGATGGGCCGCTTGTGGAATTGCTCCTAACATTCCAGCCAATATTGCGGCACCTGAAAAAGCGGCCACTTCAAAAAAATATTGGAATCCAGAAGGTATCCCTAATTTTAGAATTGGTTTAAAATAATTGATTTGAAATTTAGTGTTAAATACTGATTCTAGTGTAAATCCAATAGTTTTAGACTTGAAAATAAACCAAAATACCAATAAGCTCATAAAAATTCGCGCTATCAATGTAGCCCAACCTGCTCCAATTAATCCCATTGGTTCAAAACCAAGGTGTCCATAAATGAAAACCCAATTCAAGAAGATATTAAGTATTAAGGCACCAAAGGTGATTAACATAGGCGAAAGGGTTAAAAAATAGCCATCACACAGATTTTTACCCGACATGTAAAGGTTCATTGGGAAAATGGAGAGGGCCAATAAAAATAAAAATGGTTTAGCCTGTGCTACTACTTCAGGCTTTTGATCGAGGTAAGGCAAAAGGTCTATTATACCCAATAAAATTATAAAAAGTACAAGGGCAGCAATTAGCCCTATCAATATAGAATCTCTTAAAAATAAGGGTAAAGTCTTTTCATTTTTCCTGGCACGTTCACCTGAAACTAAAGACGATGTGGCGGTGATTAATCCAAGACCAAATATGGAAATAAGGAAAAATATACTTACAGAAAGTCCTGCCGCAGCTAGGGGAATATAGCCAATTTTACCAACCATAATCGTATCAGCTACTCCCATAAGAACTAGGCCAACTTGCCCAACAATTATAGGCCAACCGGTACGAAGTAATTTTTTAATTCTATCGCTCTGACTGCCGT
>CANMPY010000269.1 GCA_947499775.1 Bacteroidota bacterium
TGTAACAACGGCTAGTGCAAAAAAACCATAAACAACCGTAGGAACGGCAGCTAATATTTCTAATGAGGGTTTAATAAATTTTCGGAAATTTTTGGGAGCATATTCATTTAAATAAATGGCTATGGATAATCCAATGGGCAAAGCCACAAGGATGGCAATGCAAGTAGTTAAAAATGTTCCAGTTACAAGGGGGAGAATTCCAAAATGTTTTTCAGAAAATAGGGGTGTCCATTGGGTGTCGGTTAAAAAATCATACAGCGACACGGTTGAGAAAAATTCAAGGGTTTGGGAAAATAATACCCAAATAATTCCTATTGTAGTAAGTATAGTTACTACTGCTGCTAAAGCTAAGCCTATCTCTATTGCTTTTTCTTTTTTACTGGTCATGTATTAAGGCAAAAAAGCTCCAGAATAATCTGGAGCCAAATTGTTTTAGTTTTTAGTGCTTGTCATGCATCCTTATTTTGTAAGAGACTTAATATATGTGTTGAATTTTGTTTTTTCAGCTGTATATTCTTCATCGGTCATAGGTATGTATCCTACTTCTTGAGAAAGTTTAGCGGAGTTAGTTAAATAAAAATCTACGAAAGTTTGGACTTCTTTTCTTGCCGCCGCTTTGCTATTTACATAAATAAATAACGGACGACCAAGTGGGGCATAGGTTTTGTTTTTTACCGTTTCGATGCTTGGTAAAATTGGACCTTTTCCATTTTCGACTTTCAAATCGTCAACCCCTACTAATTTTAATTTGTCCTTATTCTCAGTATAATAGGCTAGGCCAAAAAATCCTAGAGCAAGTTTATCCGTTGATATTCCTTGTACCAAAACATTATCATCTTCGCTTGCGGTATAATCACCACGGCTCGAGTGGCTTTTGCCAACAACCGCTTCGGTGAAATAATCGTAAGTGCCTGATTCAACCCCAGCGCCAAATAAGTGAATTTCTTCTTTTGGCCACTCTGGACGAATTTGATTCCAAAATTTAATTTTTCCTTGAGCGTCTGGCTCCCACATTTTCTTTAATTCGGCAACGGTAATGTCTTTTACCCAAGTGTTATTAAGGTTAACCACAACTGCCAGTCCATCAAAAGCTACTTTTAGCTCGATATGTGAAATATTGCTGGCTTTGCAAATGCTGTCTTCTGATGATTTAATAGAACGAGAAGCGTCATTGATATCAATTTCGCCACGTCCGAATTTTTTAAATCCCCCACCGGTTCCTGATAAGCCAACTGTAACTTTTACATCGGGGTAAGTGGCCTTAAAATCTTCGGCTACCGCTTCCGAAATAGGATAAACTGTACTTGATCCGTCAATTTTAATATCGCCGGCAAGTGTTTCTGTAGTTTCAGGTCCTTTAGAACCTCCGCAATTGCCTAACATAAAAGCGATAGCGATTAATAAGGATGTGTTTTTTAGTGATTTCATAATTTATGATTCATTATAATGGTGCAAAGTAACACTTGAATATATTAGCCAATGTTAAGGTAACATTAAATTAAGAGTAGTTTAAGGTATTAGAAATTTAATTGGGCTTGAAGGCGCAATAAATTTCCTTTTTGTTTATTGTTTTGTAGGACATAATCTTCAAATCTACGTTCAGACATGGTATACATGGCTACCAATTCGAAGTTTTTGATAGGCTGCCATTCCACTCCAATTTCAATTTCTTTTACCGTATAACTTCGGGCATCTAATTCATGCTTTTTTCCTCCATCATAATAGTGGTATCTTGCAAATGGAATTAAGATTTGATGTTTTAATTTTAAAAAGTACGATGCTGTAATGTATCCACCTTTTAATTTCTGCGTTTCGATAGAGTCAGTCGCAGGGTTAAATTCTGGTCCGCGACCAATATTATATTCTGCTTGAATACCAAAAGGTTTTGGGTATAAAACAAAACTTGCAGCTGCACGATTATCGTCATAGTTTAAATCTTTAATAAATTTGGTTTTGGCCGATTTACTTTCTATCACATATTTACCCTTGTACGCCTGAATACCGGCCTCAATAATTTGCCCTTTATATTCAAGCGGGTAGGATAGACGAGCTACAACATGCGGTGTTTTATTGGCATCATTTTTATTAGCGGTTTGCCCATTGTAAATACCCATACCAAAAACACCATAATCACCAGAGCCTTTAAGCCCATCGTTTACTAATGAACTAAAGAGTTTTCGTGTTTTTTCGGGTGCCCAATAAAACATTACACCCAAATCGCGTTCGTTAGTAACCGCACTGTTTAGCGCGTCATTTCTATCAAGAGGTAATCTATTTTGGCTTGATTGCAAGTTTTCGAAACCAAATGGAATTTTACTTTGTCCAATTCTAAATCTAAATTCTTTCTTTTTGTCAAGCGATAAATCAAAATAAGCATCGCGCAATTGTGCGAAATTATTTGAACCCGATGAAGGCGAAGATGCAAAATCGGGTTGAATATAAAAATAAACCCTTTCATGAATATTTCCACTAAAAATAATTCGCATGCGGCGTATAAAAAAACCACCATTGCCCCATGATTTGTCACCCTGTTCGTTTTTTAACGAATCGTTGGTTTCTAATAATCTATTGTAGCGTACTTGAGTGTAACCTCTTACAGATATTTGCTCGTACCAAGGTTTTGCAGAAGGTTTTGGCTTGTCCTGTGCGTTTGATACCAAAGGTGCAGCCATTAGTAAAAGTACAAATGCACTGATTTTTAAACTTAATTTTATTGATTTCATAGAAATGGTTTATTTCAACTGCAAAACAACAATTTCTGTTTGTTATTTGTATATTATGTTATTGTTAAATTTTAAAAATCGGGGTTAAGGTTAAGGTAACATTAAGTCCATATTAATTCTAAGTTATGATGTTTTGGGTTCACAGAACATGTTATTCATTAACAAACGTCATCGAGGTTTTAAACCTCGATGACGTTCGTTCTTAAATCTCTAAAATTAAATTGAACACTTTTTCTTTCGTTAAACTCTTCCTCGTGTATTGAAAAAACAGCTTCAAAAGGGGTGTTGTTTTTTATAGCATCGTATTTCTCTCCTTGCTTAAAGGCAACGCCTTTGATAGGAGTTTCAAAATTGGGGTTCTGAATATTGAGGCTTAAATGAATATTTCCACCTCCCATTTGCTTGGCATAGCCTGTGTCTTTTAGTGTTTTGGAGTAAAAAAGAGGGGTCATATTGCCGGGGCCAAAAGGTTCAAACTGGTTTAAAAGATTTATTAAGGATGGTGTAATTTCGCGTGGTTCT
>CANMPY010000270.1 GCA_947499775.1 Bacteroidota bacterium
GGACTTTTCGAAAAAGTAATAGTACCTTGGAACCCACAACTCTTTGTTGACCTACATACTACAAACGGAACATGGCATGCCTATCCCTTAACTTGGGCGCCAAGCTATCATTCGGCAGGCGAATATGATCCGTTTGAATATTCCTATTACAAAATGCTGCCAAGTATTACCAATGCTGTTTTCGAAAAATACCAACTTCAGTTTGGAGTATATGGCGATTACAATTTAGACGAGGGATGGCCACCCAATAATTTTTACTCCTACAATCATCATCCAAGGTACTTAGTCAATCAGTTTGGATTGCGTAACCGAATGGCCATTTTAAGCGAAGCATTTGCCCATAATCGATTTTATGAACGCATGAACAGCACCTATGTTTTTATATCCGAAATACTTGAGTTTGCCAATAAAAATGCTTATGAAATTATGGACATTAATACAAAAGCGGATACAGCTGCCATTACAAATGTGTTAAAAAATGCAGGTAAAATTAAAAAAGGGATTCATTTTAAGATGGTTCCACTCCATAAATTAAATAATTTTTTAACCTACGATTACTTATCTGTGTCTGATACCACTGGTTCAACAAAACTATACCGCACCGGAAAAATAGTTAAGTATAATAATATTGATTACCATGCTAAATTTATACCGACCAAAGAAAGCACATTGCCGCGGGGATATATTATTCCTGCAGAATTTAAAGAGGTGGTTAAAAACCTGAAACTGCATGGAATAAACGTAGAAATTTTACAAAAAAATCAATCGTTTACCGGTGAAAGTTTTGAAATAGATAGCTTTACTTATGCTAAAACACTATTCCAAAAACACAAGGCTTGCACCTTATTTGGACAGTTTAAACCCAGTGCCAAAAAATACAAAAAGGGAGATTATTTGGTTGATATGGCTCAGCCGCTTTCCAATCTTATCTTTTATTTATTAGAACCCCAATCTGACGACGGATTGGCCTATTGGAATTATTTTGACTTATACCTTTCGCAGAATTGGTCAAAGAAAACACCCATAGCCTATCCTGTTTTTAAATACTTCGAAAAGTAAGGCTATGAAAATATTGAGCTTTCTATTTCTAATAATCACTATTGCCACTAATGCAATTGCCCAATCAACCAATCCTATTTTACCTTTAATTCCAAAACCTAAATCCATACAAATTAACGATGGTGTTTTTACACTTTCAAGCTCAACGGTAATTGTAAGCACCGGTAATTCATTTGAGGCTGAATATTTAAAAACATGGATTCGCTCCTATTTTGGATTCAATTTGGACATTTCACCTACCGCTAAACAGGCACAATCATCCATTACACTTACCCAAAAAAACGAAAGCAATACAGCAAAAAAGCTTCAGGAAAACTATCAATTAGAAATTAGCAAACATAATATTAGCATTAGTGCTCCGAGCAATACGGGTATTTTTTATGGCATTCAAACCACACTCCAATTATTCCCATTAAAGCCTTCTGAAACTATCACACTGCCATGTTTGCTTATTGTTGACCAACCCGTTTATTCATGGAGAGGAATGCACCTTGATGTATGTAGGCATTTTTTTCCAAAAGCGTATATCAAGCGCTACATCGACTATTTAGCCATGTACAAAATGAATACCTTTCATTGGCACCTTACCGAAGACCAAGGCTGGCGTATAGAAATAAAAAAATATCCAAAGCTTACAGAAATTGGTGCTTGGCGCAAAGGATCCATGATTGGGCATTACAGCGACCAAAAAATTGACAGCATTAAATATGGCGGATTTTACACACAGGATGACATTAGGGAAATTGTAAAGTATGCACAGGATAGGCACATCACGGTAGTTCCTGAAATTGAACTACCTGGTCATTCTTTGGCGGCCTTAGCCGCATATCCAGAATATTCATGTCAAGGTGGGCCATTTGAAGTGGCTAAAACGTGGGGTGTTTTCGACGATGTATATTGCCCAAAAGAGCAAACTTTTACGTTTTTAGAAGATATATTAACCGAAGTGATGGATTTATTTCCTTCACCTTATATTCATATTGGTGGCGATGAATGCCCAAAATTAAGATGGAAAAATTGCACTAATTGCCAATCAATTCTCAAAAAAGAAGGGCTATTAAATGAGCACGAGCTTCAGAGTTATTTTATTAAACGTATCGAAAAATTTATTAATGCCCGCGGACGAAATATTATAGGCTGGGACGAAATACTGGAAGGTGGTTTAGCACCAAATGCTGCCGTAATGAGTTGGCGCGGAACACAAGGAGGTATTGATGCTGCAAAACAATCGCATTATGTAGTGATGTCGCCTGGTTCACACTGTTACTTTGACCATTATCAAGGCGACCCAAAAAATGAACCCATCGCAATTGGTGGATATACGCCAATAGAAAAAGTGTATGCCTATAATCCAACTCCAAGCGAATTACTGCCAAACGAATCAAAATATATTTTAGGTGCACAAGGCAATGTATGGACCGAATACATTAATGAACCGAAAAATGTAGATTATATGGCCATGCCTCGAATGGCTGCTTTATCAGAAGTGGTTTGGGGTACTGCCGATATAAAGCAATACAAAAACTTTCAACACCGGTTGATCCAACATTTCGAGTTGCTCGATTGGAAAGGAATTTCGTATAGCAAAGCATTTTACGAAGTCACTTCTAAGGCATCTCCGCATCCGTCAAAAAAGGGAATTATGGTTAAGCTAACGGCTCCATTTGATTCAAGTAGAATAAGGTATACCTTAAATCAAGATTTATTACCCTTTCATTCTAGCACATACACATCTCCTTTGCATATTTTGAAAAGCAGCACGCTAAACGCTGCCTATTTTGAAAATGAAAGTCAAAAAAGCATGCCATTCAAACAGTCCTTTTTATTTTCAAAATCAACTGGGAAACCGATTAAATTAAATACAGAACCACATCCAAATTATGCCTTAGGAGGAGCCTTCACTTTGGTGGACGGACAATTGGGCGACAAGACTAAATATGGGCGCGATTGGTTGGGCTTTAAAGGGCAAAACGTTGAAGCCATTATTGATTTAGACAGTATGGATCGCCTAAGTAGTATTAGCATTACGACCATGCAAAATGAAGGAAGCTGGATTCATTATCCAAAAAAAATTACCTATTGGGTATCAACAGATGGCGTTAGCTATACCGAAGTAGGCATGAAGAATAGCCAAGATATAACCAATAGCCAAGGAACTATTAATTTAAAATTGGACGCAATAG
>CANMPY010000271.1 GCA_947499775.1 Bacteroidota bacterium
AAACGACTTACCATGATTGCGCTGATCTACAACATAAAGGATGTGGTTTTGTGCCAATTTCTGGGCAATGCTGAGCCAATTATCGCCCATACCCAAAAGCCCATGTAATATTACAATAGGCTGACCCACGGTCCCGTATTTTTTATAATACAATTGCAAGCCGCGAAAATATAACCGAATTTTGTTTTTTCGATATTCAAATCCAACATCAAAAAAACAAACTATGAAAACATTTACTTTAATAGCCCTTACCATAATTTGCGTTTTTGGAATATGGAAAATTGTATTAGCCTTTAAACCCGTATCCATAAGCAATATTGCAATTAGCAAAATGCCCTCGCCTATTTTAGAGCATTGCATTGCCAAATTAAATTCAACCGACAAATTATGTTTAGGCGATTATAAAGGCAAAAAAATCCTATTGGTTAACGTGGCATCCGAATGCGGTTTCACAAAACAATATTCCGACCTCGAAAAATTATACACAGAACACAAAGACAAACTGGTAATTATCGGATTTCCATGCAATCAATTTGGCGGCCAGGAATCTGGAACGGAAGAAGAAATATCAAAATTTTGCAGTTCAAAATTTTCAGTTACCTTCCCGCTTACTACCAAAATTGATGTAAAGGGAGAGCAGCAGCACCCTATTTACAAATGGCTAACAACTAAGACTTTGAATGGAGTTGATGACTATAAAGTTTCGTGGAATTTTAATAAATTTTTGCTCGATGAGAATGGCCAATTAATTGGATATTTTAGCAGCAAAGTAAATCCAATGGATAGTGAAATAACTAAACTTTTAGAATAATTTTGACCCATCGCCTAGATTGATATGGTAAATGCAATAACACAAAATATTGGAGTATCGGTTGAAACATTTTTTCAAACTCGAAAATCAAATCCGGAAATAGATTTGTTTGTGTACTCCTATCGTATTACCATTAAAAATGAGAGCGAATTTACGGTTCAGTTAATAAGCAGGCATTGGGAAATTTTTGACGTTATCATGGAAAGACGTATCGTTGAAGGACACGGTGTAGTGGGCGAACAGCCTATTCTTGCACCTGGCCAAACGTATAATTATGTTTCGTATTGCCAACTTAAAACCGATGCAGGCAGCATGAAAGGCTATTATACTTTTCATCGTGCCCTTGACAACTCAACCTTCGATGCACGTATTCCCGAATTTATACTGCTACCCGAATACCGAAAAAACTAAGCTTTCACTCATTTACCCAAATCCTCCATTTTCTATCAGCAAATGGTTGAGTATAAACATATCCTTATTCTAAGGATGGCATAATGTAAACATCTAATTCAGCCATCACTAATTTATTCTTTCCATTTATTATAGGTTTTTACATAAACGCTATAAAGGGGACTAATACAATTTTGCTATGCGATATTACATGTAACAAAATCCAAATCTGATTTTTCATCGTAATTTCTTCCAACTAACTTATTTTAAAATACCATTATGAAAAAATCAATTCTCAAAACCTTAGTGCTTAAAGCCATTCTCATTGCTGGCTTTTTTTTGATGTTTTGGAGTAATGGGTTTGCTTCGAGTCATCGCGAAGCGCCCTTAATCTCAAACGATCCCTTGGCCGACAACACCGATTTGTATGCCTTCCGTAGCCCTGATAATCCTAACACGATTACCATCATTGCTAATTACATTCCCTTTCAGTTACCTGATGGTGGCCCTAATTGGGCATCGTTTGGCGAAAACATTCGTTACGAAATTTATGTAGATAACGATGCCACCAAAGCTGGGGCCGAAATTATTTATCGCTTTACATTTACAGTAAAAAATGGAGATGGATCTACTTTTTTTAACATTCGCTTAGGTAAAGAAAACCTGCAAACCACTTACAAACTCGAAAAAAGTACCAATGGCGGAATGACGTTTACCACGGTAGTTGCTTCAGGAATGGTGCCTCCTCCAAACATTGGCGCCCGTTCAATACAAGGTGCTGCAGGATTAGGAGCGGCAAGTTATGGCGCTTTGGTAAACAGTGCAATTACTATGGCCACTTCGGGCGAAAAAGTTTTTTGTGGCCCATCGGATGACCCATTTTTTGTAGATTTAGCAGGCGTGTTTGATTTGGGAAATTTTAGACCAACAGGAAATTCAAAAAATCCTACTAAAGATGGGGTTGCACGTTTTAATGTTCATTCCATTGTTTTGCAAATACCCATAAGCATGTTGCAAAAAAGCGGCAAAGATGTTAGCATGGCTTCTACAATCCTAGATGCCGATTATGTTATAGGCGTATGGGCTGCAGCCAGCCGACCCGAGATTAAAACCCTTAGTACATCAGGAGGCAATCCAACGTATTCAGGCAATTGGATTCAAGTATCGCGTTTGGGCATGCCATTAACCAACGAAGCCATTATACCTATTGGCGACAAAGACAAATGGAACGCTACAAAACCAGCTAACGATATCCAATTTGCTAAATATTTCAGTAACCCTGAATTGGCACTTTATATGGACGATTCACAATTTGGGAGTGCCGTACCGTCCTTAAATGAATTGCGCATACAAGCCAAATCCTTAGGCTCATTTGATTTCAGAAATGGCAAACCGGGGTTATGGTCATTAAAAGGCACACCAGCCGTGGCAGGAACAGCATTGGATGATGCGGTTTTTGGAACCATTTTATTGCCCGATAATAAAAGCCCGAGAGCCGTGGATATTTTACCTGCATTTTATACGGGGGTTCCCAATATGATACCATACCAATTGGCCACGGGCAAAAATGGTAATCCATTAGCAGCCGGAAAGCCATTTATAAATAACTTTTTACCAACACTTGGCGATATGTTGCGCTTAAATATGGCCGTTCCTGTTACACCCAGAACCTCCGCCGATTTCAATTCATTAGGCATTGTATACGCAGCTGTTTTAGGATTAACGGATGCACGCTATAATGGAGACAAATCTATTCAAAATATACCAAACATGGATGGTTTCCCAAATGGCCGAAGATTGGAAGACGATGTTACAACCATCGAATTACAAGCCGTTTCGGGCGTAGTTTTGGCTGCCATCGGACTTTGGTATGATGATTACAGTGGCACGGGTAGTCCGGTAACCTTCCGTTTAGGTAAAGTTCTTGGCTTTACAGCTGGCCCAACAGCAAATGACATTGCTTTTAAAACATCGTTTCCTTACGTGGCCGAACCTTGGAGAGGTACAGATTATACCATGAAGGAAAGATTTTAATATTT
>CANMPY010000272.1 GCA_947499775.1 Bacteroidota bacterium
ATGGAATTTTTCGAATTCACAATTCACCAAGGCTAAAATAGGACAAACACAAACTATTGAAATCAAAAAAAAATAGTTTAATTCTAACCTAAAGGAATATATACGCCGATGAATATTGAACAACTTTATACCAGTTGCTTAGCTCAAGCAGCTTATTATATTGAGAGCAATGGTGAAATAGCTATTATTGACCCTATTAGAGATTACAAAACATATATTGACAAGGCCAAATTAAGCAACCATAAAATTAAATATATTTTCGAAACTCATTTCCATGCTGATTTTGTTTCGGGGCATATTGATTTAGCCGAAGCTACCGGAGCTCCTATTATTTATGGTCCAAATGCCGAAACTGGTTTCGAATCACAAATAGCATTTGATGGGCAAATTTTTACACTCGGCCACCTAACAATTACGGCCCTTCACACTCCGGGTCATACTCCCGAAAGTACATGCTATTTACTAAAAGATAAAGATGGCAAAGACCATTGTGTTTTTACAGGTGATACCTTATTTGTTGGCGATGTTGGCCGTCCGGATTTATTGGATGGCAACCCAGAGTTGAACACTGAAAAAATGGCTGGTTGGTTATATGATTCTTTAAATTCAAAACTTAAACCTTTGGCCGATAATGTAATTGTATACCCGGCACATGGTCCCGGTTCAGCATGTGGCAAGAGTATGGGCAAAGAAACTTTTAGCACTATTGGCGTTCAAAAAGAATCTAATTATGCCATGGCAGACCAAACCAAAGCTGAATTTATAAGGCAAGTAACCGATGGGATTACAGCCCCTCCCGATTATTTTTTTAAAGATGCAAAACTCAATAAACAAGGCTATACCAGCATGTCTACAATTGAGTTAAATGGCTTAAAAGCGCTAAATTTAGAAGAATTCGAAACCCTCAAATCGGATGGATCCTTAATAATAGATAGCCGCGATCCACTCGTTTTCGAAAATGGATTTGTTCCTCGCTCCATAAATATTGGATTAAATGGTCAATATGCTATTTGGGCAGCTACTTTAATTGAATTGGATAGAAAAATAATATTGGTATGCGAAGATGGCCAAGAGAAAGAAAGCGTTGTTCGCCTAGCACGCGTAGGGTTTGATAATTTAGCGGGCTACCTCGAAGGGGGATACGAAGCTTGGCATAACGCTGGAAACCGATCAGACATGCTAATTTCAGTAGATTCAGAAGAATTATATCTTGAACAAAAGCATGGAAAAAACAGTAGTGTTTTAGATGTTCGCAAACAATCCGAATACGACCAAGGCCATGTTGAAGGAACAGAATTCCTTACGCTTTCTAATTTAAACACTAATTTAGATAGTATAGACAAGGATAAAGATTTATACATTTATTGCGGTGGCGGATACCGTTCGGTTATAGCATGTTCAATACTAAAAGCCAATGGATACCATAAAGTTAATAATGTATATGGGGGATATGGTGCATTAAAAAATGACGATCGCATTAAGTTAGTTCTTCCTGTGGTGTCTTAACCCAAATATTCTTCCAAATACTTATCAATTCTTAAGCTTACATTTGCCCCTCTTTTCGAATACACCTCATGAGCGTTTTAGTTAATAAAAATTCCAAAGTTATAGTGCAAGGTTTTACCGGTACTGAAGGTACATTTCACGCCGGCCAAATGATAGAATACGGTACCAATGTTGTTGGTGGCGTTACGCCAGGAAAAGGCGGTCAAACTCATTTAGATCGACCTGTTTTTAATACCGTTAAAGAAGCCGTTGAAAAAGCAGCTGCCAATGTATCTATCATATTTGTTCCACCACCCTTTGCTGCCGATGCTATAATGGAAGCAGCTGATGCAGGAATTAAAGTGATAGTTTGTATTACCGAAGGAATACCGGTAAAAGACATGATACCAGTAAAGGCTTACATTAAAAACCGCGATTGCACGCTTATCGGGCCTAATTGCCCTGGAATAATTACACCCGATGAAGCAAAAGTTGGCATCATGCCTGGCTTTGTTTTTAAGAAAGGGCGAATAGGAATCGTTTCTAAATCGGGAACTTTGACTTATGAAGCTGCTGACCAAATCGTAAAAGCCGGACTTGGTGTATCAACCGCAATTGGTATCGGAGGCGATCCAATTATTGGCACAGCTACCAAAGATGCGGTAGAGTTATTGATGAACGACCCCGAAACGGATGCCATTGTAATGATTGGCGAAATTGGGGGAAGCTACGAAGCAGATGCAGCGAGGTGGATAAAAGCAAATGGAAATAAAAAAGTAGTAGTAGGGTTTATTGCCGGACAAACAGCCCCTCCAGGTCGCCGTATGGGCCACGCCGGAGCAATTGTTGGCGGAGTTGAAGACACAGCCGCAGCCAAAATGAAAATCATGGCCGAATGCGGAATATATGTAGTGGAATCTCCTGCCGAAATCGGAACTATGATGGTGCAAGCATTAAGTGCTGCCTCTAACTAAATTTAACTTTTCTTATTTCTACCGTTAGTTTAACGGATTAATAAAAACATTCCCGATTCATCTAAATGTATTAAGTGTGAACCACTTGAATACGTATAGCTCGAATGTATTAAATAATTTCCAAGCGGTACCATTTCTCCTTTATAGGTACCATCCCAGCCGTTATCGCTTTCGTTACCCTCATAGAGTATTTCGCCCCATCGGCTAAAAATACGATACGCCATTTTGCCTACATCGTAAAGTATTGGCTTGTATCGGTCATTTAGCCCATCTTGGTTAGGTGTGAAAGCGGTAGGTAAGAAAAAACGACAATTAATGGGCCTAAACCCTACTTCTATTGTATCGCTTATACTTCCACAAATATTACTTACCGTTACTGAATATATTCCAGGATTAAGAACCTTTAAGTTAGGCCCTTCATTGCCAGTGCTCCAAATTATTTTTGATTGCCATGATTTTACACCCAATTCTAAGGCTTCGTGTTTACACAAAATCGTGTCGCGTGCCAAATCTAATCTCGGACCTGGATATACATTGGTGTATTGAATACTGCTATCGGTGCATCCATTTACCGTTACCTTATACATAAGGGTATCTTCCCATAAAATAATGGGTAGGTATGTATTGGCAAAACTATTTTTCCCATAAAAATTACCACCTATTGTAATAGGCTTAAAAGTATATGGCCCGGTTAATTCACAATAATGCGATTTTAATAATTCGAAATTAGGATCGGGCATAGGCTTTACA
>CANMPY010000273.1 GCA_947499775.1 Bacteroidota bacterium
CAAAGCAGAGCATGATTTGGAGGAGATTTTTGATTATACCTTTACAGAATTTGGTATACATGATGCCGTATATTACACTAAATCATTAGCTCACTTAATTGAAAGACTGCCAACAAATCCCAAAATGGAAAAAGAAAGAAAGGAGATAAGGGATGGCCTTTATAGCAGTGAGCATGGCAAGCATATCATTTTTTACAGAATTTTACCAAAGTGTATTTGGATAGTTAGAATTTTGCATGGTAAGCAGGATATGCCTCCCTGTTTTTTATTTTAGCTTGCCCTATATAAGGCTATAAATTTATTGTTTTTAGAAACGTACAAACGGTTTGAGCAAACTAAACTACCTTTGCGCCCGCTTGAGGCATTTTTATAACTAATTATTTAGAATTTAAATAAAAGGTTTAAAAATTTCCTATCTAAATAAATACATGAGAAGAATTTCATTAAGCCAAAAAACCTTTGGTATTACCCAACCTACAAACCTTGCAGAGTTAAAAAGTATTTATCGATCCCTGATAAAAGAATGGCATCCCGATAAATTGCAAAACGACGAGGACCGTTTGGCATTGGCCGAAACAAAAAGTAAGGAGATTGTAGATGCCTATCATTTTTTGGTAAGCATAGCACCCGAAACCCATGCTGCCAATAGCGATGAGTACGACCAAATTACAGCCAATGTATTTATAGATGATTTTGAATACAAAGGCATAACCCTAAAAATAATATTTCAGGATGGATCGATATATGAATATTTTGGAGTTCCAAAAAATATTTATATTAAAATGGTAAACTCGGGAGCCATAGCCCGTTTTGCCCGCAGGCATATTTTTTATTCCTATCCGTTTAGAAAGGCAGGAAATAAAGCGATGGCATAACAAATTACAACTATTCAAGTTAACTTTATAAGGGTGCTAAAGCCCTGTAAGTAATGTTAAGTCAAGCTTCCTTGTTTTTTTTTAAAAAACACTTGCCTTATCTAAATCGAATTGTTTTATTAATACTTAGATTTTTTGATTGCAAAACGTAAAAAGGGCGTTTCTCAACGCCCCTGTACTTGGTTTTAGCTTATTTTTAGATTTTTGACCAATTAGTGTTCTATAGGTATAATGTACGGTTTTTAGTGTTTAAGTGCCAATATGGAATGCCGTTATTATTCTTAAATTCTCCGATTAAAGGATAAACCTATAAATTTAAAACTTCCTATTTTGTTGGCCTTTATTGTTTCTTTTTCTCCCCAATTAACCTCACTTGTAAAGTGCTCGTAAAGGGCTTCGCATTCGGCTTCTACAAAATAGAGAGCCGATACATGATAGCGCAATCCTATTTTTGGACCATACGAAAAAGCCTTGTAATTATCATAAAAGTTTTTGCCTTCATTGGTGTATGTAAAGTTTTTGGTGTAGCTAAGCACTTCAAGCCCAATGGGTACTCCCCAACGGCTTCCTTGTTTTTTAAATTCGTACATAAGTGCAGTCGAAACGCCCGAAAATTTGGAGTAGTTGTAACCTGGAAACCGACTTATTCCGGGGCAATTACGCCAGTAAACACCAAAATTTAATTCGTAATTATTTTTTAACATTACGCCGCCTCGTATTTGTTGTCCCAATTCGCCAAGAAAAGAGTTGTCGGTAAGCGTTACGATATCGGCTATGACATTGGTATTGCCAATTCCAACAAAAAATCGGGATACATTAGGTGCCAATTTTTCCCCGTCCTCTTTATTTATTTTGGTAATAAATGGTGTTGTTTCGATTAAGTGTGCCATTGTTTTTTTTGCACCTATAGCATAAGCGGTCATACCTTGCGGTAAAGCATGTTGAGCTATTTTTGGTTCGAACGAAAAACGGGTGGAAATAATAGAGCGGCTGTCTGCTGAAGTAAGTTGTGTTGCAAATGCAGCGGGTTCTAAGTAAATTAGAATTAGAGCTAAAATTAATTGTTTCATATTTTTTTTTGATTATGTGTTTTGTTTTTTTTTAAAGAATTAAAGTAATCTGTCCATTTATCGAATAGCTTCTGTTATCTATTCCCATGGCTTTAAGGCGATAGAAATAGACGGTCATTTGAACTGGTTTGCCTTCATAGGTTCCGTCCCATGCTGAATCAATATCTGTGGTTTCAAAAAGTTTTTCGCCCCAACGGTTAAATATTTCAAGGCTAAAATTTCGACCTGTAAACGGCGTATTATTTTCAATAAATAAGGATTTAACTCCAAATTTTTCATTAATGCCATCTCCGTTAGGCGAAAAAGCATTGGGTATAAATAATGTGGATGGAGAAATTACACACGAAATATTAGAATAACTCGTATCCTTAGCGTCTCCTGAAATGGCCATTATTCGGTAACAATAGGGTCCGTGAATTGTTTCAAATTTTTGATCGTGTTGCATGAAGCTATCCGCATTGGTAGTAGAATATATTGGCTTAAATTGTCCATCTTTTTCAATTTGGAGGGTGTAATTTTTTACTCCACTTTTCCAATTTTTATAAGTATTCCATTTTGCGTTTGTTTTATAATCTGCACTATTTGTGCTTAATACAATATTTTTTCCTTCAAGGGATGGTTTACTCTTATTGCCACATTTGTCGGTTTCTACAACATGGTATATGTAATTAATCCTATCCGTTTTTACGTCAAAATCTGTAAAGTAATTGCTAGAAACATCAATAGAAAGCATTTTAGAATTGTCCAAATTTGTTTTTAGTAAGGTGTATTTATTTACTGCCGAACTTCTAGATATTGGCCATTTTATTTGGATGCTATTATCTTCATTAACACTAACATTCGAAATAAAACTAAATTCATTTGGATACGTAAACAAAGGAGTGCTTGTAGCCGAATTGCTCATAGAGTGTAACCCGTTTAAAACGGCCTCTATCTTATATGTATAAGCCATGTGGCAAAGGTTTGAATCTACATATTCTGTGATATCGGACGAGGTATTGGCAATCCAAATAAAGGCAGACTGGATTGCCGATTTTCGATAAATAGTATAAGTAAAGTTCGGCGCCCATCCAATATAAGGGGTCCAGTTTAACTGGTTTGTAAAGGCTTTTTTACTGCTAATGTTTAAAAAAATGGTGCAATGTTTTTTACCCATCGCGCTTTCAAATCCGCAATGGTCTACCAGGCGCATATCAAAACACATGGAGGTGTCTATTTTTCCTAATACATTGTAATTAAAGGTTTCGCTTATGGGCTTATTT
>CANMPY010000274.1 GCA_947499775.1 Bacteroidota bacterium
CTGCCGACTTTAGTAGTCAATATACAATGACGACGAAAACTTTAACAAACTTAACGGTTGAATATGCAGGTGCAGCCGCTCAGGTGATTAGTGCCTTGACGTATGGGAATTTGAAAATGAATAATAGCTCAGGGGCAAGTTTGGTTGGGAACACTACAGTTAATACAACCTTTACACTTACCTCTGGCAATATATCCCTTACAACGTATAACCTCACCCTGGGGGCAAGTGCAACTTTATCCGGCGGCAGTTCATCCTCCTTCGTATATACAGGAAGCACAGGCCAATTTAAATGGCTTAGCTGCGCGGCCTCGTCCAGCAAAACATTTCCGGTGGGTCATACCAATTCATCAGCTGGATATGTGCCGCTTGACATAACCTTTAATGCAGGCCACACCACCGACGATTTTGGCGTGGTGGCTTACGAGTCAGTCAACAGTACAGGAACGCGTGGGGGAACCCCCTATACCACAACTGTTGTAAAAACCACTTGGAATATTACCGAAACAAACTCCGGTGGTTCCAATGTTAATCTTCAATTTCAATGGAATGGAACGGATGAGGGCTCTACCTTTAATAGAGCAAGTTGTAGGGCGGCCCATTACTCGGCCTCTGCATGGGGAAATGTTGGAAACATTGGCAGTGCCAGTGGATCAAACCCATACACGTTTAGCACTTCAAGCTATACCGGCACCTTTTCTCCTTTTGGCATTTCGGGAAGTGGAGGGCCTTTGCCAGTAACATGGTTGTATGTTAACGCCAAAAAAGAAGGTTCTGATGCATTAATCCATTGGGCTACCGCTAGCGAAGTGAACAATGCTTATTTTGAGGTAGAAAAAAGTTTGGATAATGTTTCTTTTGAAAGTATTGGAAAAGTTCAAGGCCAAATCAATAGCCAACAAATCACTGAATATTTCTTTACGGATATAAATTATAAGAATATAAAAACGTATTACCGGCTCAAGCAAGTGGATTTTGATGGAAAAGAAACCTTTTCTTCTATTACCAGTTTAAAAAACGAAAATAACATTCCTTTATCCTTATGGCCAGTACCAGCCCATGATTTCATAACCCTGAATGTAAAGCCAGGTGAATTTGATGAACTTAAAATTATGGATTTCCAAGGTAGTGAAGTAATGCAAACCCTATGTTTTTCTCAATCTGATTGGGCATCACCTACAATCGACGTAGCTAACTTGAAAAATGGTTTCTATACGCTTTATCTATTTAAAGAGGGTGTATTAAAAACGGCGAAAATATTTTCGGTACTGAAATAGAGTATTATACTCTTACTATATAACTCTATAAGGATGTGAAAAGTGTTTAGATTATTTTCAAAAATCTAAACATCTTTCATCATTCCCATTACCTCACGGCTCACCCCTGTAAATGAAAATCCTCCATCGTGATACAGATTTTGCATGGTTACCATTCGGGTATAATCGGAAAATAAGGAAACACAATAGTTTGCACAATCTCCGGCGGTGGCATTACCCAAAGGCGACATTTGATCGGCATAGGTAACAAAGGCGTCAAATCCCCCAACTCCAGATCCTGCAGAGGTCATTGTTGGAGACTGGGATATGGTATTAACCCTTACTTTTTTTGCTTTTCCATAATGATAGCCCATGCTTCGCGCAATAGATTCGAGCATTGATTTGGCTTCAGCCATTTCGCTATAATCGGGAAAAACCCTTTGGCCGGCTATATAAGTAAGTCCAACCACGCTTGCCCATTCGTTTAAAGCATCAGCTTTGAAACAAGTTTGTAAAAGGCGATGAAAGGATATGGCCGATATATCCAATGTTTTATGCATAAAATCATAATTCAAATCGGTATATGGATTTTTTTTGCGAATATTTAAACTCATCCCAACCGAATGCAGAACAAAATCTAACTTACCTCCTAATTTTTCAGTTGCCTGCTCAACGAGTAATTGCATATCGGCATCTAAACTTACATCGCAAGGAATGATGGCTGACTGTGTAGCTTCGGCTAATTTATTAATTTCGCCCATACGCAAAGCAATTGGGGCATTGGTCAATACAAAAGTTGCGCCTTCTTCATGGCATTGTTCGGCTACTTTCCATGCAATAGAACGATCATCGAGGGCACCAAAGATGATGCCTTTTTTTCCTTTAAGAATATTATTTCCCATGCTGCAATTTTACGCAAAAATTTGCAGGTGACACGAATATGGTGACACGAATTTTACGATAAATCACGAATAGAATATTTTTAAATTAAGTTAGAGGACCTTAATTTCAAAAATTGGCGCGAATATTTTTTGCTAAATTTGTGCATATTCGTGGGATTAGTGTTTAAATTTGTCCCATGCAATCCGATGCCACATCCTCCCGCAAAGCCGATCATCTCGATCTGGCCTTCCTTTCGCAAGTATCGGATACAGACTCCCGGTTTTATTACGAGCCAGCCATTAACGCGCACCCAAATCATTCTATTGGCGCCATATCATTTTTAGATTATACCCTACATGCACCGCTATGGATAAGCAGCATGACCGGAGGAACAGATCATGCCAAAACTATTAATCAAAATTTGGCCAAAGCCTGTGGAAAATTCAAATTAGGCATGGGATTAGGCTCATGCCGTATACTTTTGGATGACTCCAAATATTTAGAAGATTTTAAGGTAAGAAAATTTATTGGGGATGACTTACCCTTATTTGCAAATCTTGGGATAGCCCAACTTGAATCCCTTTTGAATTCAGGAAAAGTTAACAAACTAAAAGAATTGTTGGATAAAACAGAGGCCAACGGCCTAATTATTCATATAAATCCATTACAAGAGTGGTTGCAAGCCGAAGGCGATAGCATCAAGCAATCCCCATTAATAACACTATCCGAACTTTTGAACAAAGTTGATTTTAAACTTATTGTGAAAGAAGTGGGGCAAGGAATGGGACCCAAAAGTTTGGAAGCCCTTATGAAATTACCTTTATCGGCAATAGATTTTGGAGCACATGGGGGTACAAATTTTGCGATGCTTGAAATGTTAAGAGGCGATAAAATAAAAAAAGATGTGTATGAACCCATAGCAAATATTGGTCATACTGCCAATGAAATGGTAGAACTGGTGAATGATATTTTAGCAAATTCAAAAAATTATGCATGCCAAAATTTTATTATTTCGGGTGGTGTAAAAAGCTTTTTGGATGGCTATTATTTAACCAAGAAACT
>CANMPY010000275.1 GCA_947499775.1 Bacteroidota bacterium
AGCGCAGGACTTATTTACAGCTACGAATCGGGCGCCTTAAATGAATCGTTCAGCGATGTATTTGGCAACAGCATTGAACGGTATGGAAGACCAACTCAATATAATTGGAAAATAGGCGAAGACATTACTACGGGTGGAACTGGCTTACGTGATATGTTTAACCCAAAATTAAAGAATCATCCAAGGTGTTATAAAAGCACGAATTGGTATTCGGGTACTGGCGATAATGGAGGCGTACATACCAATAGCGGCGTACAAAATTGGTGGTATTATTTAATTACCGAAGGCGGGCAAGGAACCAATGATGTGGCCAATGTATTTAAGGTAGATAGCCTGGGTATGATAAAGGCCGAAAAAATCGCCTATAGAAATTTAACCGTATACCTAACTCCATCATCAAACTATGCCGATGCACGATTTTATTCCATTCAATCGGCTGTTGACTTATATGGCAATTGCGGCAAGGAAGTAATAGCAGTTACCAATGCATGGTATGCGTGTAATGTAGGGCCCAAATATGATAGTGCATTTGTAAAGGCCAGCTTTAGTGCTGACACTATTATTTGCAATCCAGGAAATTCTGTAAAATTTACAAATTTAAGTGCCAATGCTACATCGGTTAAATGGAATTTTGGAGATGGCAATACGTCAACAACCTATAATCCATCACACACGTATTCGGCATATGGAAATTATAGCATAAAACTTGTAGCCAAAAGCTGTTTTAAAACCAATTACGACAGCCTAACAAAAGTTGCTTATGTAAAAATTGATTCTACGTTTGATGTTTGCAATTCGGTTATAATGCCGCTTACAGGAAATGATAGTACAAGTAAATGCTTATCGTTTGTATACGACGATGGAGGGGAAGGAATATATAAACAACAGAATAAAACCATTTTAAAAATTAATGTTCCAGGTTCAGATTCCATAGTCATAAAATTTTTAGATTTCGACTATGAGAATAAATTCGATAGTTTATACCTTTACAGAGGCCCATATCCGGGTGGTGTAAAAATTGGTGGATATACCGGAAATACATTGCCATTTGCTGGAAAATCCTTCAAGGTAATGGGTAGCATGTTAACCCTACGCCATTTATCGGACCCCTTAGAAACAGGACGAGGCTTTAAAATGTTTTATAAAGCCTTTAAGCAGCCGATAGATCTTACCGCATTTAAAGATACCACTATTTGTATTGGCAATTCGGTGATATTGCATGGGGAGGGAAAAGGAGGTTTTGCAAAGGATTATGTATACACTTGGCAAAATATTTCAAACAATGATTCAATAATGGTTGCACCAATTGCATCTGCAACCTACAAAGTATATTTAACCGATATGTGTACAAAATCGGTTGATTCGGCTCAACTAAAGGTTGATGTTAGGCCGCCTTTATCTGTTTTACTTAATAAAGATACCACAATCTGTATTGGCCAATCCATTAACCTTGATGCTAAAGCCAATGGTGGGCAAAGCTCGAGTTATAACTACAGTTGGAACAATGGTTTAGGCAACACTAATGCTCATACCGTATCTCCAATTACCACTACACAGTATAGAGTAATCCTTTCTGATGGATGCACACTTTTGGACGATACAGCCTATATTAATGTCAGTGTTAGGGCGCCTTTATCGGTTAAATTAAACACTACCGATACCTTAATTTGTTATAATAAACTAGCCAATCTAAATGCAACTGGAACAGGTGGTCAAAACAGCAAATATGTATTTTCATGGAATAAAGCACTAGGTACAGGATTGCCAAAATCAATTGCATTAACCAATACCACTTGGCTTAAAGTGTCGCTTACAGATGGGTGCACGGCTTTAACTGCAACCGATTCGGTATTAATAAGGGTAAGATTGCCTTTAACCGTAAAACTTAATAAAGATACTCAAATATGCTTGGGAACAAATATTCAGTTAAAAGCCCTAACGAATGGTGGCGATATTTTCAATTATAGCTATTCTTGGACCCAAGGATTACCTGCATCCAAAACCAATACAGTTAGCCCAATTACTCAAACCAAATATGTACTTACCCTGTCAGATAAATGTTCGGATAAGGCCAAAGATTCAATTACAGTGCGTGTTTTACAAGCCTTAAAATTATCAGGACTTAACGATACGGTGCTATGTTATGGGGGAACTGCTAAACTAAACCCAAGCCCATCCGGTGGAAAACCGCTACTCTATAAATTTACTTGGGACAATGGCCTTAGTTCAACTAAAAATCAAAGTGTTTCGCCAATTACCACCACCACTTATAAAGTTGTATTAACAGACAATTGCACGGTATTAAATGATTCAGCGTTTATCAAAGTAACGGTATTGCCGGCAATAACCCTAAGTGCTAATGTGTCAAAATCAGAATTTTGCATTGGCGATTCAAGTTTATTATCCCTTAATTTTTCAGGCGGAATTCCAATGAATTATAAATGGTTTATTAATGGAATTCCATCCTTTTCAACCACTACTTACATAAAACCAAGCACTACTACACCCTATAAAATAAAGTTAAAAGACTTTTGCTCAAATGAAGACAGCGCCCTTTTTAATCTACTCGTTAATCCTTTGCCAGTGGCCGATTTTACATCCGATAAACAGTTGATTTGCCGTAGTCAAGATGTTCAATTTACAAATACATCTTCTGGAGCTTCTACGTATTTATGGAGCTTTAGTATGGCAAACCAAAGCAGTATTTTTTCTCCGAAATACGCTTATAGCAAGGTTGGCTTATTTGATGTTAGGTTATTAGCTACTTCACCAAAGGGATGTGTTCATACCTTAACCAAATCGAATTATATAAACGTAATCGAATTGCCTATGAGCGACTTTTCATTTTTACCCGATGAACCTACCTTGGCTAATCCCGACGTAACATTTTTAAACCTTTCTACAAATTACAGCTCCTTTGAGTGGACCTTTGGCGATTTATTTTCAGAAACTATTACAGCCAACCCTAGCCATAAATATAAAGATAAAGGAAACTATACGGTTCGCCTTATTACGTTTAATGCCCTAGGTTGCAGCGATACTATTACAAAAGTTTTAATCGTGGGTGATATTTATTATTTATGGGTGCCAAATGCTTTTTCGCCAAATAATGATGGCATAAATGACGAATTAAAAATTGTTTCAAAAGGCGTTTCAACTTCCGATATAGCCATATATAATAGATGGG
>CANMPY010000276.1 GCA_947499775.1 Bacteroidota bacterium
TGCGGTAATCAAACACGAGTTATGCCTAAAACGCCATTGGCTAATCCACTAAGAATATTTTCGGCTATTAGAACCAATCGAACGCAATTCGTTTTCGATTTAATTTTCGAACAACTCTTAGGCATCAGCTATGAACGTGTTAACGCACCTGAGTCTGCTCATATTATTTATGCAAACGGTAGCGATTTAGGAAATTCCATTTTCATACCTGTATGCAGTAATTTACTAAATGCTACAGGCACAAAACCTATTAATGTACCTTTTAGTCAATCGGGTTCGGCCACTGTGCTTTTCCCTAATGAAAAATCGGACCAAAGAGCATGGGCTTTCGATATATTTAGTGCTGTATTTTATTTGGTAAGCCGCTACGAAGAATACGAAGGTTTTGAGCCCGATGCCCATGGAAGGTTTCAGCCAAATCAAAGTATTCTTTACAAAACAAATAGCTTTGAATTTCCTTTGGTGAACCTTTGGGTGCGTAACCTTAAACAGCAACTGCTAGCGCGCTGGCCAGAACTTGAGTTCGATGCGCCTAAATTTAGGTTTATTTCGACAATTGATATTGATAGCACTTTTCAATACAAGGAAAAGGGATTTTTATGGTCGCTGATTGGACTTTGCAAAGACGTATTTAAAGGCAATGTTACAGAAGTAAATGCACGCGTTAGGTGTATAATAGGCTCCGCAAAAGATGCTTTTGATATATTTGATGCGCTAAATACCCTCCATAAATTACACCAAACAGAGGTTATTTATTTTTTTCTTCTTGCCAAGTATTCAAAGTTTGACAAGAATATTTCGTGGAAAAACAAAAAACAAGCCGAACGCATCAAAGCCCTTAACACCAATTACAAAATTGGCATTCATCCGTCATATCGTTCCAATTCAAACCCTAAACTTTTGAAAATAGAAATGGAAAGGTTAACTCGCATTATTGGCCTAAAACCTACGATGAGTAGGCAACATTTTTTAATGCATAAATACCCAAGCACCTATCAAAATTTAATTAAAAATGGTATTAAGCAAGACTTTACGCTTGGCTATACAAGCCAATATGGCTTTAGGGCAGGCATTGCGTCCCCGTTTTTTTTCTACGATTTAACCCTCGAAACTTGTACTGAATTAATGCTCTATCCATTTTGCAGTATGGATATTACACCTTTGCACTATTACGCCTTAACCCCCGAACAAGCCATTGCAAAAAACCTTGAATTATTACAAAGCGTAAAAATGGTAGATGGAACCTTTATTAGCCTTTGGCACAACGAATCGCTTTCGGGCACATCGCGTTGGTTAGGAGGTTGGCCTTTGGTTTACAAAGCGTTGCTTAATCATGCAAACGAAGTTGAACGCAGTTAACTTAACCTCATTAACAATAGCAACCCTACTGGCGTTATGAGCTTTCAGCTCCTATAACCCTGACCTGCTTTTTGTATTCACTGATTTATGTTTATTTTTAAAGTGTTCATTAACCTTCGGTGTTTTGCCACAAAAGAAGGCAAAAAAGTTAAGCCAAAAATATACTCCCACCGCAGCAGCCAAGCCACGCCCTTATTTTTGGCAACCCTCCGCATCTCATATACCAGATTTCTGTTAATATTATAAGTTTGCCTGTACGAACTGTGCAGTGGCCTTTATCTTGCCAAAGGCGATGGCGTGCCGCAACCGCAATTGGCGAGAGGAAACATTTTTCCGACTTGGTTTTTTAGGGTTAACTAATTAGTCGTTCCTTATCATCAAATTCAAGGTAAAATTCAGTGCCACTATTTACTTGGCTGTTAATCGTAATTGCACCCCCTAGTGTTTCCACTTGTGTTTTGGTCATGTGTAAGCCCATTCCTTTTCCTTCGCTATTGGGGTGAAACCGTTTATAAAGTCCAAAAAGATGGTCACGGTTTTTTTCGAGGTCAATTCCCTGCCCATTATCCTTAAACAAAATGCCAATTTTATGGCCTTTCTTAAAGCTCTTTATTTCAATAACAGGGTCATGTAAGGGGTGTCTGTATTTTATACTATTGGTTATGATGTTAAAAAAAATACTATAGAGGTAACTTTTTATGGTATTCATTACATCTATTTCGCTAAAATCGTATACTATTTTAACTTTTTCTTTTGCAATCAAGTTTTTGATACTTGCCGAAATAGTATCTACAAGAACTGAAAAAGTAACCCTATCATACCTTTCACTTATTTCGCGTTTTATTTGAAGGATAGCGTTTAAATCAACAATAATAGCATCTAACGAATGAGAGGACTCGTCCAGATAGTGTATGAGTTCATCAACTTCAGGTTTGGTATACTTCTCCTCTTTGAGCAATGTGGTAAGGCCAATAATATTGGCAACGGGGGCTCTTAAATTGTGCGAAATAATGTAGGCAAATTGTTCGAGGTCGCGGTTGCGTTGGTGTAAATCAAACATCATTTTTTCGCGCTCATTCGTCAAATTATGTTGTGTGGTTATGTCGGTCATTGCCCCTACCATGCGAATAGCTATGTTTTGATCATCACGAATAATATAACCCCTATCCACAATATGGGCAAGCTCTTTGTTATAGCGATAATAGCGGTACTTATCTTCCCAAAATTCGCAACTTGGGTCATTTATATGCTCCTTAATTTTGGCTATTACACGTAAGCGATCATTAGGATGAATGTTTTGAAACCAATAATCCTCTTTGTTATTTTGAGGTTGATGGATATACCCAAATAATTTTTTAAAATGTGCAGAGTGATGAAATATGTTATTTACCAAATCCCAATCCCATAAAACATCCTGTGTGGCTTTTGTTGAAAGTTCGTAGAGCTCATCGCTTCGTTTAATTAAGTGTGCTGCCTTTATGTTTTGCTCCTTTGTTCTTTCTTCTAGTAAACGCATTTTGGTTAGCAATTCATAATTTTCTATCACTTTCAAAACATTTGTGTCCATTACTTTTTCTTTGAAATGAAAATATTTTTCAAGGTAAAACAAACATTTTTTGGTGTTATTTTTTAGCTTATACAGCTGATAGAGTAAATAACTGATCTTATATTTAAAAATAGCAAAATTGTAGGTTTTGGCAATTTTCATACCCTGCTTAAAATACTTTTTTGCTTCAGAAAACTTGCCTATTTCAAAATACAATTTTCCTAATTTGCGCAATGCCATAACTTGCCCCAAATTCTCGTGCATTTTTTTGTGT
>CANMPY010000277.1 GCA_947499775.1 Bacteroidota bacterium
TACGGTAAGCATTGTTGACCACTTAAAGAATTCACCTCAAATTAGAGTGATTACTTCGTCTCTATCTAAAAGCAAAAATTGGAGAAGCTATTTAGCTCAGCGACTTATCCCAATAAGAGGCAATATTAATAGTTACGAAGCAGAAGCTGAGTTACTTACTAAAAATTTTTATCTAAATAAAAATGCTAGGTTAATTCTAGCTGATGGCACAGACGTAACTCATGGCGCATATAGAATTATTGAGGATAAGATTTTCCACATACTACCGAAAGCATTGCTAATTTTACATAGTGTTACTCGCTATATTTCACGAAATCCAATCCATTTAGAGATAATGACAGCTAATCTTGGCTTGGTCCAAACCATTGTCGATTGTGTTCTAAAGAAAAAACAGATTCCGAGTTATTTAGTGATTAATGGCTTATTAGGTGGAGGGTTTTGTGATGAGGGAAAGTATGCTGCCTTTATCAACTGCTACTCAAATAGTATAAAGAAAAATTATTACAACAACGCTGAGAATGTATTTTGTTTAGGCGATCCAAGAATGGACAATTACATTAACAATACTCAAAATAAAATAATTAATAGGCTAAATCCTACTATCACAATAGGCACTTCAGGGTTTAATAATTTAGACCTTATTAGCTATGTTGCTGTTGAGTTTGAGTTTATGTATGACATATTGAAAACTTTTCAGCAATTAAAAACTTCTGGAGAGCGGTTTAACTTGATTATAAAGGTTAGACCTAACGGCTTTCTTGAGCAGTACAAAAGTTTTGTGAGTGAGTATTTCCCAGATTTGACTACGGAGATTATCAGAGAAGTGCCAATAAGCAAAGTGTTATTAAAAACAGACCTATATATTTCTTTTTACTCTCAAACGCTCTTTGAGGCTTCTTGCTTGAGCATTCCTGTAATATACTTTAAGAATGATAAAGAGTATCTTGATGCTCCTTTCGATGGTAAGTCAGAGCTGATTACAGTCAATTCAGTGAGCCAATTAAAGCAGGCTTTTCTTGATTTTAAGAACTCTCATTCCCGTTTTAATAAGTTTCTTGATATATCTGTGATGGAAAAATATATTGGGCCGCTTGATGGTAAAAATGCGGCGCGCAATATCGATTTTATTTACGGTCTTCTAAATATTAAAAGTAGCGAGGTCTTGCAATGAGCATTTTGTCATCTATTAAATCCTGCTTTCGACTTTTATATTTACGGAAAAAATTTCCAGCCAGTGTAATTTATAGTGGCGTATCTCTAGATAGATTTTCAGTGCTAGGCCATTATTCTGTTTTATTTAAAGACGTTGCTTTGATCAAATCAAGTTTAGGCGCATTTAGCTATGTGCAATCTAGCAGCGTTATTTGTAACGCTGAGATTGGAAAATTTTGCTCAATTGCAAGTAATGTGTATATTGGATTGGGAAGTCACCCCATGCACATGGTAAGCACAAGTCCAGTTTTTTACGACAATTCACAACCTTTACCTAAATTTATGGTGTTTGAAAAACTTTTCTCTGATGAGCTTCCTCGTACAATTATCGGATCGGATGTTTGGATAGGACATGGAGTGATTATCAAGGCAGGTGTATCGATTGGAGTTGGAGCTGTAATTGGAGCTGGTTCTGTTGTCACAAAAGATATTGCGCCATATGCGATTGCAGCAGGGAATCCTTGCAGACCAATAAAATTTCGTTTTTCTGAAGATATCGTTAATCATTTGCTTCTTTCAAAATGGTGGGCGAGAAATGACAATGAGATTATGAAGTTAAGCCGATTTTTTGTTGACCCTATAAAATTTATTGATTCACTAGAAAGTTAATTTGTTGAATACTTTGCAAAGAATTTTTAGAAAAATAAAACAACTTTCTTTTTGGTTTTTTTACAAAAAAACATTTCGCTTTTTAAGTAAGAGTGTTTTATTCAATTCGCCATTCCGTATTGATGGGAGTTGCGGGATTTCAATAAATGACAATACTTCCTTTCAAAGTGGTGTGTGGTTATATTGCCGTGGAATAAATAATATAAATGCTAATTTGACAATCGGTAAAAGTAGTGTGTTCGGGTATAACAATCACATTACTTGTGTTAGGAATGTTTCTATTGGTAACTTCGTTCTTACGGCAAATAATGTATATATTTCAGATAACATTCATGGGTATGAAGATATAACAAGGCCAATAATTCAACAGCCAGTGAAATTCAAAAAAGCTGTATCAATAGGTGACGGTGCCTGGATTGGTGAAAACGTTTCTATTATTGGTGCAAGAATTCAGTGGTTGGCTCAAACTCAGTAGTGACGGGCGATATACCGGATTATTGTGTGGCTGCTGGGATTCCAGCAAAAATTATTAAGCGATTTATTCCGGAGAAAAATAAATGGATAAAAGTCAGTGATTGATTCAATGTAAAAATGAAAAAATATGGAGATACTGATTTTATTACTGGTATGAGGGCTTATGCTGCCTTTGCGGTTTTGGTAGCGCACCTTGGCGGACGCCCTATTGAATTGTTTTCTGATATATTTTACAGGATTGTTTCCATTGCTGGGCAGGGTGTAGCTGTTTTTTTTGTTATATCAGGCTACAGTGTTTCAGCTTCATACTTCTCGTCAAAAGGATTCGGGGATTATATTAATAAACGATTTTGGCGAATAGCTCCTTTATATTACTTTTGGATTTTATTTGCTATTTTATTTGGCACTACTAGTTTAAGTTGGCAAGAAAAAAATCAAATTAGCATTGATACGTACAATATATTAATGCACATTACCTTTTTAAGCTCTTTAGATTATAGGATCGCTCCAACTTTACTAGGCGTTGATTGGACTTTATCTATAGAAATGATTTGGTATTTTTTAATTCCTTCAATAGTTGCCTGGGCAAAAAATTCATATAAATTATTTTTTCTTGTAATGATTTCAGTAATTATTTATATTGGATCCCATGTATTATTTAAATCATTATCAATTCAAAACCCTAATGCAATGTATGTCCTTCATTTGAGTCCTTTGCCCTATTCTATTGGATTTATTATGGGTATTGTTGTATTTAGATTGCGCCAATCATCATATAATTGGTCGAAATGGGGGAATTACTGTTTATTATTTTCATTATTAGCCTTTGTAGCTTTAATGTGCATTCCTATTTCTATAATGCATAAATCTT
>CANMPY010000278.1 GCA_947499775.1 Bacteroidota bacterium
AATAAATCCGGATAACGCTTGCATCCTCCGTATTACCGCGGCTGCTGGCACGGAGTTAGCCGATGCTTATTCATATGGTACCGTCAACTGGGTACACGTACTCAGGTTTCTTCCCATATAAAAGAAGTTTACAACTACTAGAGCCTTCATCCTTCACGCGGGATGGCTGGTTCAGGCTTGCGCCCATTGACCAATATTCCTCACTGCTGCCTCCCGTAGGAGTCTGGTCCGTGTCTCAGTACCAGTGTGGGGGTTCACCCTCTCAGGCCCCCTACCGATCGTAGCCTTGGTGAGCCGTTACCTCACCAACTAGCTAATCGGACGCATGCCTATCTCTAACCACCGGAGTTTTAATTACAAAAACATGTGATCTCGTAATACTATGGGGCATTAATCCAAATTTCTTTGGGCTATTCCCCGGTTAGAGGCAAGTTACATACGTGTTACGCACCCGTGCGCCGGTCGCCAGCGTTGTATTACTACAACCTGCTGCCCCTCGACTTGCATGTGTTAAGCCTCCCGCTAGCGTTCATCCTGAGCCAGGATCAAACTCTTCATTGTAGATATAATCTATTTAATTTTGTCTAGTAGATTATTACTCATCATCAAATATAAATATTCGATTCAGGTATATGTTTCATTATTCCTTCAGTATTTCAAAGAACTTTATCTATATATATTAAGCATTGCTGCTCGATAGATTCAAAGTAATATAAGAACGATTCCCTTCAATGGGGCGACAAAGATAACTAAGTTTTTATCACTTCCAAATATTATTAAATAAATTCAATATTATTTTTCACAATAAACTCTCCGATCTCAAAACACCTTAATGAACTTACCCTTGCTATTGGGGAGGGCAAAGATAGATATGTTTCTCTTACTTGCAAATATTTTTGAAATGAGTTGTGATAAAAAAAACAAATTAAACACAACTCACTGATGCAAAAGTATTTGCAGGAAAAATAAATTTTCAAAAAAAGATAAAACCACTTGTAAAAAAACCTTTCTGAAGCATTGCGAGATAAAAGACAACACCCTCGATGATAAAAATGGATTAAAAAATTCAAACAAAATCCTGCTGGATAGCAAAGCGACCACGACAAAAACCAAGATCCATTCTCTACTTTGTATTTTATACTGGCAAGAATTTGTGCTACTACACTATCGTTACTGCTAAATTATTTTTCAAGGGAGCTTAGGTACCGCACTATTTTAGTCATTCCGCTTGCATGTGACGCATGCACGTTCAATAGAATCAACTGTAACGATTATCCGCAATTGTACCCGTTGTGTTACCGCAAGTGACGATAGATACTTCGCAGTACCTCAGGAAGACAAATGTGACCGATTCCCAATAAACTTGTTTTGAATACCCTTGTCTTCCTGAGATTTGAGATTCAGAGGAAAAACGAAGTCTCGGTCTTTGAAGGATCTATCGCCTTAAAATTACAGGTGCGATTGCGATAATCAAAAAAAAATTGAATAATAGGATTCATGCCATTAGGCCAGGAATTTAATTTAGGTTTGGAAAATCTCATTTCAAAAGTCACATGAAAAAAATTTACCTCAAAGGTTTAAATAGTTACAGAGCCATTGCTGCATTAATTGTTATTGTAGGACACACTGAAATGTTTAAGCAAGAATATGGATTTGAGAATTTTTTGAATTTGGATTTTTTCAAATTTACCGGCCAACATACTGCAGTGATTCTTTTCTTCGCATTAAGCGGTTTTTTAATCACCATATTATTTCTGAAAGAAAGAGAGGACTGCAATACAATAAATTTGAAAAAATTCTACTTAAGAAGAATTTTCAGAGTATGGCCTTTGTTTTATTTAGTATTAATACTGTCACTTATTTTATTGAATTATTCCCCTTCGATCACCACAACAGTATTGTGCTTTACAATTTTTCCCAACGTAGCACATGCATTAAAAATAGGATGGACAGCCAGTCCGCAAGTATGGTCGATTGGCGTAGAAGAGCAATTTTATTTAGGATGGCCTTGGCTATTTAAAATAAAAAAACATTTACTAACCGTATTTGTTTTTCTGTTTTTTTTCTTCGCATTATTGCCTCATTTTTTGAGTCCCCTCCTATCTCATTTTGTTGCAAGTGCAAAACTCAATTCCTTTTTGGGCGAATTTTTTTATGGCACTAAATTTCATTGTATGGCTGCCGGAGGAATTTTCGCCTTGCTTTACCATCAAAAACATTGGTTAATCAATTGGTTAAATAGAAACATCATAGTGAGTTACTTTTTTTTACTACTTCCTTTTGCCTTATGGTTTTCGGCTGTTCATATTCCATTTTTTACGGATGAAATGTACGCTGCACTTTTCGCGATTTCAATTCTAATAATCTCTACGCACCCCAATATTATTGACATCGATTATGCTATTCCCAATTATTTAGGCAAGATCTCCTTCGGCCTATATATGTACCATTGGATAATTTTAGAACTTATTTTCAGAAACAATTTACTGCAGATTCACAACAAAGCATATTTCAATGTCGCTTTATATGGCCTTGTTCTATCTATAACAATAGTAATTTCAGCATTGTCTTATCATTTCATTGAAAAGAAATTTTTAAATGCAAAGGAAAAATTTTCGAGTTAGTTATATTCCATCGCAGCATTAATATTTTTTCAAAACAAAAAAGGCCATCCCTTCGGATAACCTTCTTTGTTGGTTAAAAAAATTAGCTCAAGAGAGCAAAGCGGTGAATAAAAAGACTGTCCTTAAAGTCTATTTACCAATTACGCGTTGGCTATAGTGCGCGGTTCAATATTTTAGCGCTGCAAAAGTATTTTCATTATTTCAGTACCCTGCATCATTTGTACTTTGATGAAATACACGCCATCGCTAAATTCTTGCAAATTTAACGCACTAGCCGAATTAGTAGGATTTACCGACAACACCAACCTTCCTGCAATATCGACAACGCTAATACTTGTCGGAATTTCATTGGCACTGGCAACAGTAAAAATTCCTGCAGTCGGATTTGGATACACCAGCACCTGTTGGTGACCAACGATCCGTTCTGTACTTAAATTATTAATCGTAACACAGGCAGAAGTATCTAAACATCCATTGAGATATACCACAACAGCATAAGATCCATTGGCAGGA
>CANMPY010000279.1 GCA_947499775.1 Bacteroidota bacterium
CTCAATAAATTTCTTAAAAGTAATTTCAAAATAGTTTGGTTTTTTCTAAAGTAATTAGAAACCAATATTAACTCCTAAGCTGGCGGTTTTTGTTTTTCCAGAATAAAATTGAGGTGTATATTCCGGCGTCATAATACCTGATACATCAGATAAGTTTCCTTCACCAAAAATAAAAACATCATTAACTATTTCGTAGTTTAATTTTAAACTGGCAGTTTTATTCAACCATAACACGTTTTCCATATAAGGAGTTCCTGCCACATTGTTAACTCCATTTACTTGTAAAAAACTCCTTACGGGCCCTTTAATGGCTTGTGTATAACTTAAATCAATAGACATGCCTCTGATTGGCTTTACTTTAACTCCCATATAAATTTCCTGAGCATTTTGCCCCAAATAATGCCCTAAATTATAATTGTTGGAAGCAAAAGTTGTTGTAGAAATCGGGTGAACATATGTCCAAGGATTTGTGCGCGTATATTCAAATGTGAAAGCAGTATTTTTTATCAGGTTGGTAATTCTTGCACCTGCTTTAAAGCTCATTAAATTGGTTTGGTTTATTTTATCGAACATTTTACCCACATTAACTTCATCTACAAATAAAGAGCCATATATATGAGTTTTAGGGATCATCCTACAACTTACATCCAAAAACATTTGTGAGTTTTCGCCAAGAGCATTATTACCGGCACCGTTCATAGTTCTGTCGCCAGATTTAAAAAACATAAATGGTATTAAATATATTGGCTGAATATATTTATCACTATACACGATAGAATTACCAATGGAAATATGTAATCTCTTTATTGGTTTAATGGTGAACATATTAGCGGCCATGAATTTTGGAAAAAAGCTTTTTCTCAAACCACTTCCCAAACCGTAGGTTTTTGATGAGTCTAATACCTGCGAAACAAGCCAACCGTGCACGTAATTAAAATCAAACCATTTTGTTGGATTTAATTTGAAGTTTAGATAGGAAAATGAAGGTTGTCTTCCCGAAAAAATATTGGCACCATTGTAATTATTTCCCCAAGCAAAATTATCTTTCAATAAACTCACAGATCCCCATTTCCATCCATAACTTATCCCTGCTCGCACTTCATCAAAATCAGTTCTGGCTTTGTTTGCGCCCTGATAAGGTTTATAGTTTGCTCCTGGCAATTGTGTTAAGTATTCGGGAGTGGATAAAATATTGTAAAATCCGTTGTCTCGGAGGCTAAAATAAAATCCGAAATTTTTACCAATATTTCCATTCATTTCCAGGCCATTCCATCTTTGTGTTGAATAGCCGTTTTCATTTTTTGTATAGGTGAAACCTAAAATAGGATTTAAGGTGAATTGTAATAGCGAATCTCTATAATAGAATAGATCATAACGCCGTTTAAATTTTTTATTAGGAATAACTTCTTTATTATAATCCTTTAAAAAAAATGCAAGGTCTTTTTGTTGACGTTTTGTGAGCTTCTCCTGCTTGGCTTCTGCTTCATGCAGTTTCTCATATATCAAACGACGAGAATAAGGTTTTATGGCAGAGTTTAATTCTATCAATTGCACATTGGCAAGCTCATCTAAATAATCATAAATACTTACATAAGAGATATGTTTATTGACTTCTTGTGCTTGTAAAAAATGATGTGAATTTAAAAAGATACCAATTAAAAGGGCTATTTTTTTCATGAGAAAACCAAAGAAATTATTTCTTTAAAGGTACAATTTAATTTTTTGAAACCAAGCCCGATCTGTCGAATTGAAATATGAAATAGTCATGGTGCCATTAGCACAATCAAAAAAGAGGATAACATGGCTATGCCATATAACAACTAAAGAACCAATAATATTCATATGTGAAACTATCAAAAGTGAATCAGTTTCAATCCTCCAGCATCCAAATAGCTTCATTCAGTTCGCCTAAAGCTTTTGTGTTATTTTGCAGTTTAGCAAGTTCTAAGCCTTGTTTATAATAGGATAAAGCAAGCTCTATATTATTTAATTTTTCATTAACTTGCCCTAATTGATAAAAGCACGGTAAATAATTTGAGTCAATTTCTAGTACTTTTTTAAATTGCATTTCGGCTTCCTTAAAATCAGAGGTTGATAAATGCTCCATCGCTAAGGCATAATTTAAAAACACATCATTGGGTTCTTTCACCAGCATGTCAAAAATTAATTCTTTTCTTGGAAGCTTTTCCATGAATTATTCTCCCGAAAATTGTTTTAAGAATCGAACATCATTTTCAAAAAATAAACGCAAATCTTTTACTCGGTATTTTAACATCGTTATTCGTTCAATACCCATGCCAAATGCAAAGCCGCTATATTTTTTGCTATCTATTCCACAATTTTCTAATACTTGAGGATCAACCATGCCGCACCCTAAAATTTCAACCCAACCAGTATATTTGCAAACATTACAACCTTCGCCTTTACATAACGTGCAACTAATATCTACTTCGGCACTTGGTTCGGTAAAAGGAAAATAACTTGGACGCATTCTTATTTTTGTTTCTGCACCAAATAATTCTTTTGCAAAAAAGTTTAAGGTTTGTTTTAAATCAGCAAACGATACATTTTCATCAATATATAAACCTTCAATTTGATGAAACTGACAATGTGCGCGGGCACTAATCGCTTCGTTACGATACACTCGCCCAGGTGAAATAGTACGAATAGGAGGTTTTTGATTCTCCATAATATGTACTTGTACTGATGAGGTTTGTGTACGCAATACCATTTCTGGATTTAATTCTACATAAAATGTATCTTGCATATCACGCGCTGGATGATTTTCAGGAGTATTTAAAGCCGTAAAATTATGCCAGTCATCTTCAATTTCTCTTCCATCACTTACCGTAAATCCAATACGTGAAAAAACATCTATAATTTGATTTTTAACTAAGGATAACGGATGACGAGATCCTACTTGAATACGAGGATCACCTGGTAAAGTTAAATCAATATCTTTATCGATTGCTGAACTTGTCGAAGCATCGTATTTATCCTTTAGTTCATTTATCTTATCTTGAGCTTTGTTTCTAAGTTCATTTAGCTTTTGCCCCATTTCTTTTTTAATTTCTGGAGCAACAGTTTTAAAATCATCAAATAGAGCTGTAATTTGGCCTTTTTTAC
>CANMPY010000280.1 GCA_947499775.1 Bacteroidota bacterium
AAACAGGCCGCTATCTTTTGGGTGTAGGGTACCAGTTTTGTCTAAAGTTTCGGTGCTGTCGATGTTTTGGATAACCCATTTATACCGTGTGTAAATTGGGTCTGAATTATCTGTTACTGTTATAGGTTTGCCAATACACAGAACGGAATCAACCTTGAAATCGGCCTTTGGAATTGGTAAAATAACGAGGCGTCGTATGGCAGGTTTAAGGGAGGTGGAATCGGGAAATGTAGCACTGCAATAATGAATAGAACTGTCGGTATTTGGATTAACTACGCTATCGCTACCAAATAAATATATGTAATAAATACCAGGTAGGGTATAGGTAAATTTAACATTTGAATCCCTATTGGTTGAAAGTTTAGATTTTAAGGGGTCGCCAAAATACCAGATATAATCTTTGGTTTTGGTGGATGTATTTTTAAACTCAGCCGTAAAAGGTACACAGGCTACTGTATCGCTAACAATATCAAAGGTAGGTTTGGGGCCATCAATTTTAATGGTAATGGAGGTGCTATCCATGCATCCACGGGTGTTTTCTATTTTATGAACGATGGTAAACTCGCCATAGTTTTTATAATAATGAAAGGGGTCGGTTAAATAACTTGGGTTACGCTTATCGCCAAACTCCCAATAAAATTTCACTATACTATCAGCAGGAGGCCTAAATTCGCTATACGACGAATCGAAAAATTGTATAATATCATCGCAAATTATCTTTTTTGTTACCGCTTTAATCCCAGCATTCACACCACCCACCTTCAGTATTCGGGTAATGGTATCGGGGCAGTTTGACGAATCTTTGGCGGCTAATCTAATTTTGTAAATTCCTTTGGCCTTAAAGGTAATTACAGGGTTGGCAGTATCGGTTACAAACCCACGTCCATCGTCAAAATCCCATTTTAAAGACTCTTTGCCCAAGGCTTTTCGCTTTTTATCGTGCCAGTATTCTGTATTGCTAAACGGGTAATACACACTGTCCTTAATAGTAACCTTAAGGCCTGGACAAATTACCGTATCAAATTTCATGCTCATGAGGTAGCCTAAAACAAGACTTTGGTTATAGGTGCCATAGCATCGATTTATGTTTTCGATATATAAATTAATGGTATAGCCTCCAGCTTTTTTATAGGTATGCGATGGAACGGGTATAACCAAGGCGCCGGGTTTACTTATAATGGTATCTAATTTAGTAAAATCGCCCCAATCCCATTGTGAAAATGCAATATTTTTTTGATTAGGGTCTAGTAAAGTTGGGGTTACCTTAGCTGGAATGCAATTGCCTGAAACTTCAAATGGCGGGAAAGGTTCACGCATAAGCTTAAACCAATTTGTGTACCATATTGTATCATAGCATTCGCGCGAGGGGTCAATATAAAAATCAGTTTCATCGCACCAATTTCGATATACTTTTTTATCTCCGTATTTTATAGCAAATCCAACGGTTATCCAACCACTCGTGTTGCACGTTTTTTGATAAAAAAATTTGTTTGAAAACGGGAGAAAATTTTTACGTCCACATGCCGAATCTACATTTATTTTAACATCGATTACCGAACAAAGGGTATGATCGAAAAGTATTTTATAATCTGGTTTTAGCCCCAAACAAAGACGCTTGGCCGCATAGGTAAATTGGAAGGTATCGGGTTTTACTGTATTTATAACCCCATTTTCCTCTCTATCGCAGCCAAATTCAGGGTCTTTGATAAATAGACGCCAAGTACGACATTGTCCATTTTTGTAAAAGTGCTTGCCAACCGAATCGGTGGCAAAATTGCAATTTGATTTTACATTGGTATTATTCTTTCGGCTTGTGGTGCATTTGGGAGCCGCATTGTCGCCAAAGTCCCAGAGAAAGTTTATGTTTTTTGAGCCATAACGTTCATCACTTTCACAAAAATATACCGTATCGGTATTGTTACACTGGTTGGCATTAAAAACTTTTATGCTTGGCAGTACACCCACAACTTCCACCGAATCGTATCGATAGGTTTTTTTGCATCCGGCATAGGTAATTTCCAGCTGATAATAGTGTTTGCCAAGGCCAGGGGTTACCTCTAGTACTTTGCCATCTTGTTGTCCTCCGGCAAACGACCATAAATAATATGCGCCCAACAATATATCATGCTGTTCGATTCTGAACATTTGTCCGATGCATTTTCGGTAGGCGTCATGGGTAACATCAAATTTAATAACCGGAATAGATATTTGTACTAGTGTATCTTTAAAGGTTCGGCACCCATTTTTTTGGACAAGGGTAAGGCTTACTTTATAAAAATTGGATACTTTGTAAAAATGATTAACTAAGCGGCCTTTCGTTATGGTTTTATTGCCATCGCCCCAATCATAAATACGGCTCACAATTTCACCCGTATCTTTGCTCGTAATATCCTCCATAATAAAATTAGCCGAATCGCAACCCTTACCTCCAGCCACAGTAAAAACTGGAACTACATCGTTCAATATGGTAATATCAATTTCCTTAATAGCCTCGCAATCCTTGTCGTTGGTAAGTTCGATGGTTACTTTAAATGTGCCTATATTAGAATAAGTATGACACACAACGCCACCCATAACAGGTGTTGGGGTAGTAGTTTGAGCGCCATCATCCCATAGTATGATTCGTTTTTTAACTTTTATTCCTGCATCGCCTCCAAAAGAACTATCGATAAAACAGACTTTGTTTTGAGAAAGACAATACACATTATCCGATTTTAAACGCGCTTTAAATTGTGGTAATTCATATACGGTAATCTGTTTGGAGGAAGTACACGTGCCACCGCCTGTTAGCGCAATTATGGCTTTTACGGTTTTAACCCCCGCTGTTGAATATTTATGACTAAAGTTTACTTGAGTGGATGAAGTGGCATCGCCCATATCCCATAGGATTGAATTAATCCCAGAACTTGCCTTTACATCAAAGCTTATCAGTTCTTCTTTGCACACTATATCCGACGATACTATGGTGCATGTTTGAGCTAAAGCAAGAATAGAGGAGAAGGTGAAAAATAAGGCAAATAGTGGTTTAAGCATGCTGTACTTTAATATAGACTGTACTTTTAGAAAAAGGTTGCAGCGCTTTATTTTTTTAATAAAATTGACAGCCTATTGATAGGGTCA
>CANMPY010000281.1 GCA_947499775.1 Bacteroidota bacterium
ACAGCGCTGTTGAACTTAGTGACACACACAAAACTGTAGCAATAAATGCTTGATAGATTTTTTGGCCGCGCGTTTTCTGCTGAGTCCACGACCAAACTAAGACCCATCCTCTAATAGCAATTAATAAAAAAGCAGGGTAGATAAAATACATCTGCCGCCAGCCATCATAAAGAATTGATTTCATTAAAATCACTGCAGCAATTGGTGCAATAAAAAGACCAAGAAAAATAAGATCTTGTAAATCAGCATTCGTCTGCCATAATCTGCTCCCACAGTTCAATAAATTTTTTAATACAGCAACCATTCCGATTGCACTTAAAATCAAATATAAAAATGGTGTTGTAATGCCAATCCACACGGGGATGTAATGCCAAGGTAAATTACTAGAACGAACTAAGCTGCCAAGATAAAGCATATCGCCATCCCAGCGAAACTTGGCCATATTGCTAAAGGCTTCCATGAAGCGCAGCCAAGGGTTTGCCCATAACCACGGCCAAAAGGCAATTGTTAAAATTGATCCAAACAATAGATAAATACCATAGTATTGAATTGATTCGAAGAAATTGCGCTCCTTGCGCAGAACTTGCAAATAAATTACTGTAAGGGTAACAATGGGTAAGATTATTGCCATAATGCGAATATTGATTGCCAATGCCGTCACCAAACTAAATAACAAAGCAGTTTTAACTCTCGGGTGCAAAATAAACTCAATCATTGAATTCATACCCAACGCAAAGAAAGCAAGAAAAACTAAATCTTTAGAGTTATAGAATGATTCGGCAAAAAATCGTGGGCTTAATGTAAAAAATATTAAAGCCAACAAGCCAATACGCCAATCAGAAAAACGCCTTTCAGCTAATCGGAAAATTGCATAGCTACCTAATAGGCAGGTTAAATAAGTAAGCAGATGCCGTAAAAAGTAAATTTTTCTCTCGTCATTTAGCTTCAGTAATTTTTCAATCACTACCGCAGGTAGGTTAAACCCTACTGGGTAATCGCGATCTTTCCATTGATCTAATGAGCCAAGATAGCGATGACTAGCCATGTCAGGCTCCGAGGTAATGCGGCCTATCTTAAATAGATCGCCTATATAAAGTAGAGAAATAACCCCATTGGAACGCTCAATTTGCTCATCTGAAGATATATTAAAGTCTTTATATAAACTAACCCCGATCCCGAGAAGTAAAATAAAGGTTAGACCCAAAAAAAGTGCTTTACTCACTTTATTGGATTGACTAAAAAACGCATTATGCATAAAGGTCCATTGAGCACAGATTGGCTATTTATTTGGTATTGAAAACCAATTTTACTTTGCAAATTGATAACTATTCTGATCTACTATATTCTGCTTAGTCAATGACATTAGATACTCCCATCGCCTTTCTGGTTTTTAACCGCCCCCGGCATACCCAGAAAACTTTTAACTCAATTAGAGCCCAACAGCCTAGGCATTTACTTATTGTCGCCGATGGTCCTCGACAGGATCATCCAATGGATACACAAAATTGTGCCCTAGTACGTGAAATTGTTTCCCAAGTTGACTGGCCATGCGAAGTTGAACATAATTTTTCTGAAGTAAATTTGGGCTGTAAAAAGAGGGTTATTTCTGGTCTTAACTGGGTCTTTTCGCGAGTAGAGCAAGCAATTATCTTAGAAGATGATTGCTTGCCTAATGCAGACTTTTATAGTTTTTGCTCACACTTATTAAAGCGGTATGCTAATGACCCTCGCGTGATGACAATTGCTGGATGTAATTTTCAAGATGGCATTCATCGCGGGGAATCTTCCTACTATTTTTCAAAATATAGCCATATTTGGGGTTGGGCAACTTGGCGTAGGGCGTGGCAAAAAAATGACCCAAGCCTATCTTTCTGGCCAAGCTGGAAAAATTCACCTGAATGGCTTACCCATACCCCTAATAAATTTGAACGCCAATACTGGTCTAAGATCTTTGATCGTATGTACCGTAATGAAATTGATACCTGGGACTATCCGTGGACAGCCAATATTTGGCATCACGGCGGATTGACAGCAATCCCAAACGTTAACTTAGTTTCTAATATTGGCTTTGGGCCGGATGGCACGCATACCGTTGCTTATAAAGATCAAGATGGACAGCCAACTTCACCCTTGGGAGTATTAATTCACCCTTACGATGTACGGCAGGATTGCATTGCAGATCAATATACCTATGATCATCTTCTTGGGGGCCTAAATCAACAATGGCCTTGGTTCTTACTTCGCTTACCAAGGCGAATCATAAAAAAACTGCGTCAATATTGGTAATGGAAAATAATCTGCCTAATAGCCAATTTAAAGTTCTTGTACTGATTCCCTTATACAAGACAGATTTTTCGACAGCCGAGTGGTTCTCCTTCAATCGCACTCTCGAAGTGCTTAAGAATTATCCTATTTGTATTGCTTGCCCTCATCATCTATTAAAAGACTTTCAAACTGAAGCGAAATCTTGGCCACGTAAAGTGATGTTCCAGGCCTTTCCCGATAAGTATTTAGGTAGTATTGCGGGGTATAACAAGCTATTAAAATCATTTAGCTTCTATCGCACCTTTGCGCAATATGAATACTTACTTATTGCACAAACCGATGCATTAATTCTAAGTGATCAACTTAGTGCATGGTGCAATAAAGGTTTTTCTTTTATTGGCGCACCTTTCTTCAATGGATTTGCATTGCCTACTAAACCACTTAGGTTTCTTGGGGTTGGTAATGGTGGATTATCTTTACGTCGTATCCCTGATTTTCTAAGATGTGAAAGCCCACTGCGGTATGTGCCTAACTTTCTTGCTGCAAGCCCAAAATCCTACCTTGATCTAAAAGGCGCTCTCAAATTTATTAAACATCGCCTACTTTTTTGCCTTAATCGTGCGCCATTATTTCCGCAAGTAAACGAAGATGTATATTGGAGTTTGCTGATTCCAAAAAAATTCTGCTTTTTTAAAGTTGCCCCCATAACAGAAGCAATTGAATTTGCGTTTGATACTGAGCCTAGTTTTCTTTATGATCTGAATAAAGAAAAACTGCCTTTTGCTTGCCACGCTTGGGAAAAATATGATCCTGATTTTTGGAAAACTATCCTGAAAAAACATGGCAT
>CANMPY010000282.1 GCA_947499775.1 Bacteroidota bacterium
ATATGCGAGTTCATTTCATTTCAATAGGCGGAGCCGTTATGCATAATATGGCCTTGGCGCTGCATAATATGGGGTATAAAGTTACAGGGAGCGATGATGAAATTTTCGAACCGGCTTTAACTCGGCTTCAAAAAGAGGGATTGTTGCCAAGTAAAGTTGGGTGGGACAATACACGAATTACCACTGACCTCGATTTTGTTATTTTGGGCATGCATGCGCGCGCTGATAATCCAGAGCTTATTGCGGCCAAAAATTTGGGACTAAAAATATATTCATTTCCTGAATATGTTTATGAACATAGCAAAACTAAAACCCGAATTGTAGTGGGGGGAAGCCATGGAAAAACAAGTACTACGGCTATGATTATGCACGTATTAATGCGAAATGCTATTGATTTTGATTATGTTGTAGGCTCGCAATTAGAAGGATTTGAGAGGATGGTAAAGTTGAGTAATGCTCCAATAATAATTATTGAAGGAGACGAATATTTAACATCGGCTTTAGACCTAAAACCTAAATTTCATTGGTACAAACCCCATACTGCCATTTTAACGGGAATAGCTTGGGATCATATAAATGTGTTTCCAACCTATGAAATGTATGTAGATCAATTTAAAATTTTTATAGATACCATCGAGCCCAATGGAACTTTACTTTATTGCAATGAAGATAGTGATTTAGTACAATTAGCCCAAAAGGCCTCGTGTGCGGTAATGCCTTATAATGTTCCTGATTTTACTATCCAAAATGGCATAACTACAATTCAGAGTATGGGTGCCAATTATCCATTAGAAGTTTTTGGAAAACACAATATTCTCAATCTTCAAGCGGCTATGATGGCCTGCAGAACCATTGATATAGAGGAATCGAATTTTTGGAATTCGGTTTCCGACTTTAAAGGAGCGGCTAAGCGGCTTGAAAAAATAAAAGATACCCCGACTTTAAAAATATTTCGCGATTTTGCTCATTCTCCATCCAAGCTTAGGGCCACCGTTAATGCAGCAATCGAGCAATTTAATGGATTTAATATAGTAGGGGTTTTTGAACTTCACACGTTTAGCAGCTTAAATGCTGATTTTTTAAAGGAATATCAAGGTGCAATGAATGGATTAAATACGGCCATCGTTTATTATAACAGCCACGTATTTGAGCTTAAAAAAATGGAGATGTTGGATCCTGATTTTGTGGTTCAGCAGTTTGGATCAGGGGTAATTGTAATCAACGATCGCAATAAATTAGAGGAAAGCATTAAAAAAAGTATAAATGGCAAAAGTATCCTACTCCTTATGAGTTCAGGTAATTTTGATGGTATGGAAATTAATTTAGTGTCCTAACAATTCCGGGCAATGCTTTTCGAAAAGCCATTAATTCTTTAAAACTTTGCCAACAAACGTTAAGGAGTTTCATTTTTTTAATGCTTACCTCTCCAGTATGTCGGTCTTTGTGGGTTATAGGAATACTGAATAATTTATAACCCGCTCGTTTTGCCATTACAGCTATAAAAATATTTGGGGCAAATGGAGTTGGTTTTGGTAATTGCTCTATCAGTTTTTTTAAGAAATCACCTTTTATTAGCCTAAAAGGAATATTGCTATCTTCGATAGGTGCACCCAAAAATAAAAATAACGAGACTTTTAATATTCGGGTAATTATGAGCCGAATAGGGGCGTCGAACCTTTGTTTTCTGTACCCTAAAATAAAATCAGATTCTTCGCGTTTTGCCCATAATTTAAAAAAATCTTCGGTTTCGAATTGGTCATCGCTATCGGTTTGAAATACATATTCGGCATTTAATTCAATGGCTTTTTTATAAGCATTTACAACCGCATTGCCATGTCCTGCATTGGGTTGGTTTATCGCTATTAAATTGGAATTAGTTTTAGCTAATTCGGTTAGAATTTCTCCAGTATTATCCTTCGATCCATCGTTTACTACAATTAACCGAGCATTATCCTCATCCTTAAATCCTTTTTTCAATAAAGCAGTCCATTTTTCAACTACTTCGGCTATAACTTCGCCTTCATTGTAGGCGGGCATTACTATGGCAATTTTATAAATCACGCGTTATTCTTTATTTTATTAATTTTATTACTTCCGTTCCCATATCTGTTTCTAATTTCAAGAAATAAGTGCCTGGGGTTAAGTCTGTTGTTTCTAATTGAATTGTATTCTTGGCGTGATTTAGTTGATATATCACTCGGCCCATTACATCTGTCAAAACACAATTATAATTTATATTGTTTGAGGTAATATCAATATAGGTGTTAAAAGGATTTGGCGAAACAGTAAAACTAAATCGTTTTGGCTGTGAAATTCCAATAGTTTTATCCTTTAAAATAAGGGTAGTAACCGAGCTGTTGGCCGATGCGCCATTAGCAGCTTTAACCGTTGCCGAATTGATAATGGAATAAAAATTGTCAACCAATGTAATGTCGTCAATATACCATCCCTCGCCACCCTGAGCGGCGTCGCTCACAAACCTAAATCGTATTTCGGTTTTTACATTTTTATACGGCTTTAGGTCAATCATAGTTCTAATAAATTTGCCACTATTGCCCGAAAATGCTTTTTGCCCGCTAATGTTACTTTCAGGATTGGCTGAAATAGTTTTGTTATATCCATTCTCAATAATCTGAGGTCCAAGATCAATCCATGTTCCATTTTTTAATAATTCAACAACTGCGCCATCCCAATCCGATTCGGTATTATACAAATGGTAGAACACCAAATACGGGTTATCGTAGTTAAGGTCAAAGGTTTTTGAAAGGGTAATATCGGCCTTGCGTTCAGTATTGGCTACAAAATAACTGCGAGCGCCTTTATATTTTTTGTTTGTACGTGTAGCCCATGCGCCTTCACCTTCCAATGCCGTATCATTCCAACTGCCTTGCCCTAATTCAAAATCGGTGGTTTCGACATAATTGGTTGAGAAGGCAGAATTTACGCGTGTTAAAATGGTAAAAACTATGGAATCGCCTGCCTTAATGGTATCGAAATTGGCAGTGTAAATTGGTGCGGTAAATGTTCCTTTGCTGTAGCCCAATACTTTAATAAATTCTAAACCTGATTTTAGGGTGTCTTTAAAGGTAATTTGATAAACAGCCATTG
>CANMPY010000283.1 GCA_947499775.1 Bacteroidota bacterium
CAATGTTTTTGGAAGTACAGAATATGCCGTTGTTTTTTCACATGCAGGCGTGGTTAATAGTGGAACTATCGAAATTATTTGTTTTTTATTATTTATTGGAGCTATAGGCAAAAGTGCTCAAATACCTTTGTTTACTTGGTTGCCCGATGCAATGGCTGGTCCAACCCCTGTATCAGCATTAATTCATGCCGCGACAATGGTTACCGCAGGTGTTTATTTATTAGCACGTTCGTCGGTGTTGTTTGTAAGCTCCGAAATGGTATCTACACTTGTGTTGGTTATTGGGTTAGCTACCGCAATAGTTGCAGCTACCATTGGATTGAAACAAAATGACATTAAAAAAGTTTTAGCCTATTCAACGGTAAGTCAACTTGGATATATGTTTGTGGCTTTAGGAGTAGGTGCTTATTCCACCGCTTTATTCCATGTTACAACCCATGCGTTTTTTAAAGCCTTACTCTTTTTAGGATCGGGTAGCGTTATACATGCCATGAGCGGAGAACAAGATATACGATTTATGGGTGGGCTCCGAAAAAAATTAAAGATAACGCATATCACATTTTTAATAGGCACTTTAGCCATAACAGGAATACCTCCGTTAGCTGGTTTTTTTAGTAAAGATGAAATTTTAGCGAAAGCGTTTTATGGTCATGGAATGTTCGTTTTTATTGCCTTAGCCATTACATCAGTGATTACAGCTATTTATATGTTTCGGGTATATTTTCTTACCTTCCATGGAGAATTTAGAGGAAATGAAAATCAAAAAAGTCATTTACATGAAAGTCCATTAACTATGACAATCCCTCTAATTATTTTGGCCATACTTTCATGCCTTGGTGGATTTTTAGGACTGTCGTCCCTGTTTTTACATCATCATTTTGCCAATGCGTTTTTAAGCAAGGTTTTAAATGATGCCTCAATTCCTCATCCCTCGTTTGTATTTGAAATGGTAATTCTTGTGGTTTCTGTCCTTGTATTGTTAATTGTTATTTTTGCAACCCACCGTTTTTATTGCGTAAAAAAGAATATTCCACTTGCATTGCAGGATGAAACAGGCGCAGGGAAACTTATAGGTCATAAATATTACTTCGACGAACTTTATAATTTTGTTTTCCAAAAGCCCATTGAGTGGTTATCTAAATTTGCTTTCAATAGCATAGATCGAAAGCTAATTGATGGCATAGTTAATATGTTTGGAAAGAGCATTGAAAGCGGCGGTAATTATTTGCGAAAACTACAATCGGGTAATATTGAATATTATTTACTGGCGATGGTAGTTGGTGTTGTTTCATTTTTAGTTATTTATCAATTAGTATAAATTTTGATACTTATTATTCTTCCTTTTCTTGCAAGTCTACTTACATTAGTGTTTAAGGGTAAGTCGGCTAAATTTATTGCGCTTATAGCAAGTGTAGCTCAGTTAGTTCTTAATTTTATTATCCTGCAAGGGTTTAATCTAAAATCCACAACCTTCCAATATTTAGAGTCCTATACTTGGTATGCTTCTCTCGGATTGAATTTTTCAACTGGCATCGATGGCATTTCTATGGTAATGGTATTGCTTACAAATGTTGCGAGTGTTCTAATTATTCTTAGCGCTTGGGATAATAAATATGCAAGTATGACAAAGTTTTTGTCTCTCATACTGCTCATGCAGGGAGCTCTAAATGGCGTATTCATGTCCATGAATGGGCTTATGTTCTACATTTTTTGGGAACTAGCCTTAATTCCGATTTATTTTATAGTTGGTATTTGGGGATGTGAAAATAGAATTAAAATTACGTTTAAATTTTTCATCTACACCTTTTTAGGTAGTTTATTAATGCTTTTAGCCCTTTTATTTGTATACCTTCATACACCTGGAAACCATAGTTTTGAATGGAGTGAAATGATAAAAGCTGAAATGACCGGATGGGAATCAACAATAGTCCTTTGGGCGTTTTTTATTGCTTTTGCTATTAAAATGCCGCTATTTCCTTTTCATACTTGGCAAGCTGATACTTATAGTGTAGCACCTGTACAGGGAACAATGTTACTTTCAGGTATTATGCTCAAGATGGGTATATTTGGGATGATACGATGGATGTGGCCATTAGCAAAGAATGCCTGCGGTTGTAATTATAATGTATTTATTATTTTAGCAGTTATAGGAATAGTTTATGCGGCCATTATAGCCATTAAACAAAACGATATAAAACGCGTTATCGCATGGTCGTCAGTGAGCCATGTCGGTTTAATAGCTGCGGGTATTATGACATGGAATAAAGAAGGTATTCAAGGAGGACTTTTGCAAAGTTTTAATCATGGAATAAATGTAATTGGATTATTTATGGTGGCCGAAATTATTGAAAGACGTTTAAAAACAAGACAGCTCGATCAAATGGGAGGCCTTGCAAAACATGGACGTGGCCTTGCATTCCTATTTATGATAATTATGCTTGGAAGCGTGGCAGTGCCATTTACTAATGGTTTCACTGGTGAGTTTTTATTATTAAATGCCGCCTTTAATTATCAGAACATCATTGGAATAGTATCAGGCTTAACCATTATTTTTTGTGCAGTTTATATGTTGCGCGTATATCAATTGGCCATGTTTGGACAAGAAAAGGACAATGGCGGGAGAATTGGAAAATTGTCATGGTCAGAATATTCAACTTTGGGCATTATTGCGATTTTAATATTAGGTATCGGTATTTTTCCGAATTGGATTTTACAGCTATCTAACGCCTCGGTAGATGGTTTACTAAACATTATGAAAGGAGGAGCTATTTTATGAAAACCTTAATCTTACTCTTTATTTCCGGAATTTTTTCATTGTTTGGTGGCATATTTGGGTTAAAGAAAATACTGCCATTATTTGCCTCTATTGCATTGGCTACTGCTCTTGGATATTTGATATATGACAGTTACTACGGGGTAGAAAACCTTCAAAATATGTTGGTTTTTGATGATTACTCCACCCTTTTTATTGGCATAGCCATTGGCAGTACCTTTTTAATTACATTGATGTCGGCCAAAGGATACAGCTATATTTCAAATAGCCTTGGCGATTTAATAGGACTCATGTTTTTTGTATTGTGCGGATTAATTTGTATGGTA
>CANMPY010000284.1 GCA_947499775.1 Bacteroidota bacterium
TATCCATCGCTAAGCCAATCGCTAGACCTGCCCATAATGCCGAGAGCAATGTTTTTTTCTGCAAAAACTGTAATGAAGCTTGAATGCCTATTGTAAAAAAGGCCATGAAGACAAGATCTTTAGAGTTATAAAAAGATTCAGCAAATAGGCGCGGACTAAGTACTAAAAATAGAGCAGCAAGTAAGCCAAATTGCCAACTGCTAAATCGCCGGGCAGCTATTTGATAAAGTGAAAAAACCCCAGCAACAAAAACCAAAAAATTGAGGAGGTGCCTAAAAAAATAAATTTGACGTTCACTATTGATTTGCAAAAGTCGCTCAAGTAAGACAGAAAACTCAGCAAAAAGAGGGCCATAGGTCTTATCGTGGTATTGATCTAAATTGGGCCAAAAGCGAAAACTATTTAGGATGGGGTCAGCATGAAAACGCGCGATATTAAAAAGATCAGTTAAGTAATTTAGGGTAATAACGCCAAGCCGCCGTTCAATTTCCTCATCTGCAGAGATACTAAAGTTTTTAAAAATAAAGAAACCACAAAGTAAAAGCGTTAAAAAAAATACATTAACGATAATTACTTTGGATTTTGGAAGGCTGAGCTTAAGCAAGATAGGTCTAATTGAGGGAATATTTAGCCATAGAGAGTAATGACATTATAGAAATGGATTTGCTTACTTGTGAAATGTTGCTGAAATGAGGCCGATTGAGAGTAAGCGAGTGTCTGTGCCAAGACCCAATTGGGCTGGGCTAACGGGATCGGTCGGTTTTACTTCAAGGGTCAAAGGTGCCCTTGATTCCCAAAGGGAGGGGATGGGAATATTCGCAATAACTTCTGGGGATTTACTGACAGTAAATGATTTCCACGGGCGCCCATTAATCCAAATTGTGAAACTTTGGCTTGGGCGGGTATCCGTTAGCATGGGCTGAACCACCAGGTCTAAAGTGTGTGCAGCCGGGAAACGGGGGATGGGTAAATGCAATGTAGATTTGTAGCCAATAGCCCAACTACCCCATTGCTCGGGATGAGCCCAACCGCTTCTATCGGAATAGCCAACCTCTTCAAGATAGGGTAAGCCATTGCCCTGCTTTGCAAAGGAGATGGTTTGCCCAAGTTTAAGAGGGCTTTCAAGTATTAACCAACCAATGAAAGTGATGGCGGACAACAAGCTAATTCCGGCAATTAAATTACGCTGCCATGACCAACTGATTAGGAGGTGATTGGCACTTGTAAGCAAACGCGCACTTGGTTCTTGTAGCCCATATATACAAAAACCTAGAATTGTCACATTAATTGGCATCAAAGTACGCTCACTACTAACGGTAAGATGCCAAATTAAATCTGAGGGCGTGGATAAATAAACAAAAAATAAAATACAGAAGTAGCTTGTAACAAAAATTACTGGAAAAATGAATTGTCTCCAAAGCCGAAATTGAATCAAAAGGGTTAATCCCAAGAGAGATAAATATAAGCTAGTATGGCTGAGAAAATCAGTAAAAATAATACTGAGATTATGGGGATCGTGTAGTCGATTCAGGAGTTGGTTTTTTAAGTCACTTTCCAGTAGATCGCTAGTTAGATTCGCTTTAATTAACGGTATTTTCCAAGTTAAAAGATAAAAAATAAAGGCACACGCCAAAGCAAGAAAATATATTTTTCTTGGAAAATTTTTATCCAGAAAAATTACGGAAAAACTGATGCAAATTACGGCGATCATACCTTCATTTTTTATCAGTAAACAGACGCTTAATAGTAAAGTGAGTAATAGTCCTAAGCTAATTGGGCGTTCTTTTATCCAAGAGCGCGTTTGTACATTACAGAATAGAAGTAATAACAGGGTAATTGCACAGCAATATAGAGAAACGATAGCATCCATATAGCCATTAAATAGATATTCTCCACATACGTGAATGACAGCAATCAGAAAAAGCACGATAACCGTGGCATTGACATAAGCCAAAGTACAAACACAGAGGGCTGCTAATATAAAAAAGACCGAGGATGATTTGGGAAATACTTCATTCCAATATCCAATCGCTTGGGCAAAGCAAGCAGCAAGTGCTGGGACGATAACGGGATAGTCATTATGGCCATTGGAGTAATTATCTAGCTGAGCATAGAGATTATTTTCATAAAAAATTCGTTTGGCATGAAATAACCACGTGAGCCTGGCGTCCCAGCCAATGGTTCCAGTGCTTAAGCTAATTGCTAAACCAATTAAGAAAAAAACAAGCAAAGGCCAGGTGAATTGAATTTTTTTAATTAACCAAATACTTGAGAGAATGAGCAAGAGCACGAGGCTAATTGCAAGGAATCTTGAAAGAGCTGGCGGTAGGGAGAGAAGCCAAAATAAGTAAATTCCAATTAAGGTGCAGTGAAGCGTAAGGGCAACATTTACCAATAGATTGTGCGGATTTTTATCCCAAAGATGTAATTGGGTGTCTGACAATTGTCTAACGACAGTCATATAAAACTATATTTTGCTGCTGAGCCAGAAGATGGCAGCCCAGTGGAACAAGTTCATTTTTGGTTGCAAATAGAGAAGAACTATCTTGAGAAAGCCTAATAGGATATAAAAATTCAGCAGCACGCAGACCAAGATAGCCCATTTCATCGAGGGGCTTAGAGACGGCAAAGCTATGTAAATCGTTTGCCTTCGCTAATTTATTCATAGTGATTAATTCAGGAGTTAGCGATTGTTGAATGCCTGCCTCAACTTTAAAAGGGTAGGTATCGATGACAATGTCTTTAAGGGTAAAAAATGTGAAATTGAGTAAAACGAGTATCGCCCAAAAATAAATGCAATAGCGCAATAAGGAGGATAAAGGTGCGGATGCAGAGTTCATCGCAACAAAAGTTTATTTTTTATGTTTAAATTGATCTAGCATATAACTTAGTCGCATTTTAGTGACAAAGAGAAAGCTTTTAAAAATAGTCGATATCGGCATTTTTGAATTACCATATTCACGATCCATGAATTGAATTGGTACTTCAATAATTTTCTTGCTATGAACTGATGCTTTAAATTTTAGGCCAATTAAAAATCCATAACCATCTTGCTCGATCGACTGCATATCGAGTCGTTTGAGAAGTTCGATTGA
>CANMPY010000285.1 GCA_947499775.1 Bacteroidota bacterium
AAATAGGATTTGAGAATTTTGCTTTTCGATGATTTTCGCAATCTGCGCAAGGCTTTTTCTTTTATCTGACGAACGCGTTCGCGGGTTAGTCCTACTTTTTCGCTAATATCTTCGAGCGTATGGGCAGGTCCACCATCAAGGCCATAGTAATATTTTAATACATCGCGCTCTTTGTCGCTTAAGGTGCTAATAACTCGGCCAATTTCTTTTTGGAGTGATTCGCTAATTAAAGATGAATCGGGACGAGGTTCGTCATTGCTATCCAAAACGCCTAACAAAGTATTGTCTTCACCTTCGGTAAGTGGAGCATCAATAGATAAATGACGACCGGCTGAACGCAATGCATTTTCAACTTCTATTAACGGGACATCCAAAGCCACTGCAATTTCTTCGGCCGTTGGTTCACGTTCGTGTAATTGTTCAAGTTTTGCTGCCATTGCCGAAATACGTCCAATTGAACCCACTTTATTTAAGGGCAATCGCACAATACGGGATTGATCGGCCAATGCTTGTAAAATAGATTGGCGAATCCACCACACAGCATAAGAAATAAATTTAAAACCACGTGTTTCATCAAAACGTTTCGCTGCTTTTATTAAACCTAAGTTACCTTCATTAATTAAATCGCCCAATGTTAATCCTTGATTCTGGTATTGTTTTGAAACAGAAACCACAAATCGAAGGTTGGCATTAACTAATTTTTCTAAAGCAGTTTGATCGCCTTCACGAATTCGGCGGGCTAATTCCACCTCCTCCTGCGCATCAATCATTGGAACTTTCGAAATTTCATTTAAGTATTTATCAAGCGATTTGTTTTCTCGGTTGGTAAACTGTTTGCTGATTTTTAGTTGCCTCATTTTTCCTCTTGTACTCTTTAATTAGACGATTAAATTAGAAATTTTATTCTTTCTTTTTAAGAACTTGCAAAAATATAACAATTCTCCCGAAATTTTGAATGTTTTTTTTATCAAAGCTAGCGGTTTAAATTCAAACAATTAGATTAATCTATGGCTAAAACTAAGCAACGCTTATTGTAATATTCTTCACAAATCGTCTCAATATTTGTTAAATTATTTAAGCAAAAATATTAAAAACTATCCAACTCCCAAGCCAAGCGGTTATCCCCATTAAAACCATTTGTAAAATAGGCCATTTCCAACTTTTTGTTTCTTTGTGTACTACAGCTATTGTACTTACGCACTGCATGGCTAATGCATAAAAAACCATTAAGGATAAGCAAACGGCTATAGAGAATACTGGTTTTTTGGTAACAGGATTAATTTCACTCTGCATTTTTTTTCTAATGTTTACAAAATCATCTTGCCCGGCACCATAAATGGTAGCCATTGAACCAACAAATACTTCACGAGCGATAAATGAGGTTATTAATGAAATGCCAATACGCCAATCAAAGCCCAATGGTTTAATAAGAGGTTCTATGGTTTTGCCAAAATATCCAGCATATGAATGTTCTTGTTTTTGTAAGGCAAGGCTAAGGTTTGCATCCTCAATGCTTATTTTATTCATTCTCACCTCATATGCTACCTCCTCTTCAATTTCCTTAAATTTTTCTTTTGGCCCAAAAGAGGTTAGATACCATAATACCAATGATACTAGAAAGATTATTTTTCCTGCTTCCCAAACAAAGGTTTTAGCTTTAGTAAAACACGTTATACCAATGTTTTTTAATCGGGGCCATTGGTAATTTGGCATTTCCATAAAAAATCCAGTATAGTCTGTATTCTTAATAAATCTGCTAAGCACAACGCCAGCAATTAATGACGTAAAAACCCCCAACAAATACATAGCCATAAGCAGAAATCCTTGGTGATTGAACACTCCGAAAATTTTAGTTTCTATAGGAATAATACTTATTAGTAAAATATAAACGGGAAGCCGAGCCGAACAGCTAATAAACGGGGTAACCATAATGGTAATGAGTCGGTCGCGTTTATTTTCGATAGTTCGGGTACTCATGATGGCAGGAATAGCGCATGCAGCCCCGCTAATTAAAGGAAGAACAGAACGGCCATTCATCCCAAATTTTCGCATTATCTTATCTAAAATAAAGCTAACTCTGCTCATGTAACCCGAATCTTCCAAAATGGCTAAAAACATAAATAGGATTATGATTTGAGGAATAAATACGATAACACCCGAAAGGCCTGCTAAAACGCCATTTACAATCAAGCTTTCCATAATACCCGATGGCATTTTGTTTGTGATATAATTACCAATCCAGTTAAACCCTTGTTCAATTAAATCCATCGGATAGGCGGCAAGTGTAAATACCGATTGAAAGATTATAAAGAGTATGGACAAGAAAATTAGGTAGCCTAAGATAGGGTGGGTAACAAATCGATCAATTTTTTTTGAAAATTGCTTTCTGCCTCTCGTATGGGTAAGGCATTTAAGGAGCAAGTTGTCAATAGCCTTGTACCTTACCATTACTTCCACGCTGCGCTGCTCTTCAAATATTTTTTGATGCGCTTTTCCACCAACGATATCGGCATTTTTATATACAATTTGTAATGCTTGATAATCGTTGTATTTCGAAAGGTCTATTTCTGTTGTAGTAAAAAAACGCTTTAAAGATGGGGGTGTAAAGCATTTGAAATGGGACGTAAAACCTGCTTCGAATATTAGGTTTTTAAGCGTGTCGATATTTTGATTTGTTCGAGCCGAGGTTTCTATCACTTTCACACCAAGCTCGCGTTCTAATCGGTCGCAATCAATAGCTATGCCTTTTTTTGCTGCTATATCCGACATATTCAGAACCAATGATACCGGAAATCCAAGATCAGAAACCTGAGTAAACAGTAATAAATTTCGCTTTAGATTAGACTCATCCACAATAATTATCACCGAGTCGGGCCGGTCGATATGTTCAGGATTAAGCAAGGGTTCGCAAGCAATTTGTTCGTCTTTGCTTGCAGGGTTTATGCTATATATTCCAGGTAAATCAAAAAGTCGGATTGTTTTGCCATCTTTGTTCGAAAGCTTACTTTTCCTTATTTCAATAGTCGTTCCAGGCAAATTGCTGGTTTTTTGCTGAAGGCCGGTAAGTAAATTAAAGAGTGTAGAT
>CANMPY010000286.1 GCA_947499775.1 Bacteroidota bacterium
AAAGATGATTCCGATGGAGCCGATAATGGTTAGGATACCCATAAAATCTAATTTTTTTACTGGCAATCCTATTTCTTTTCCTTCTTCAGAAATTAAATACTTTTTTTGATAGATAATAAAAGTAGCCAATCCAATAAGCATACCTATACAGGCTGACAAAAATCCCCATTTAAAATCCATTGATCCACAAACAAGCGGTGAAAAGAACGCGCCTAAATTAATACCCATATAAAATATAGTAAATGCGCTATCAATTCTTCTGTCATTGGCCGGATAAAGTTGACCAACCATAGTAGAAATATTAGGTTTAAAAAATCCATTACCCACGATTAATGCTGTAAGTCCAATCCACATCATCGATATACCGGCTTCGCCACCTGATGATGCACTTAAAAACATACAAAATTGGCCAATAGCCATTAATGCGCCCCCTATAACAATACTTCTCCTATTGCCTAAAAATCGATCACAAAGGTAACCTCCTAATAATGGCGTAAGGTAAACCAAACCGGTATAGCTACCGTAGATTTGTGAAGCATCGGCGTCAGATAATAACAATATTTTAGTCATAAATAGAATGAAGATAGCCCTCATTCCATAGTAACTAAAACGTTCCCACATTTCTGTAAAGAATAAAAAGTACAGTCCTTTTGGATGTGATTGATTAGGTGTATTGCTCATGTTATGGTTTTATAAATTTTGTGGCAATTAATAACTTATTTCTGATATATCGGCTACAAATTTTCTAAAATGAATTTTGTCATTAAGGTAAACAGATGTAAGCGTGTGTTTCCTCCCGAAATTCCATGGCTTTTATTTGGGTAATAGGCCGATTGAAAAGGTTTGTTTTGCTCTACCATTACTATATGAATCCCGAAATTTATAATTTTATAATTTTAAGTTCATTTTTTGAATTATTTTTGTTATTATAATTATTGTCAAAAATGGAAACAACTATTGTTTTAAGAAAAGAGGAGTTGAATAACGAGTTCATTGAAGGAATTAAGAAAATCTTTAAAAACTACAATAAACTTCAAATAACCGTTTCAAATTCTGATGATAAAAATGATTTTTTCCCAGAATCAAAAGACAATTATTTCTCTAGACTTGAACAAGCCTCGAAAGATGTTAACTTGGGCAATAAAATAACATTTTTAGAAAGTGAATTTGATGAATTGACCAAGAGTGCGAAAAATGAAAATCTCATTTGACAAAGGTGCATTTCAAGATTTTACGGATTGGGCTATCTTAAATAAAGAAAATTACAAGAAAATTATTATTTTAATTAAAGAAATAAACAGGTCCCCCTTTGAAGGAATAGGCAAACCCGAACCTTTAAAACATCAATTAAAAGGCTATTGGAGTAGACAAATTAATGATGAGCATAGGCTAGTTTACAAAGTTGAAAACGATGAAATTAGTATAATTAGTTGCAAAGGTCATTACTAATAAATGCCTGACTAAATTGTTTTTGAATTAATTTCATTAATCACATACAATATCGGCTACAAATTTTCTAAAATGAATTTTGTCATTAAGGTAAACAGATGTAAGCGTGTGTTTCCTCCCGAAATTCCATGGCTTTTATTTGGGTAATAGGCCGATTGAAAAGGTTTGTTTTGCTCTACCATTTTTTCTACCATTTCAGCCGAATTTTGAAAATGCACATTGTCATCGCCTGTTCCGTGCACCAAAAGGTAATTTCCTTTTAGGCTATCAATCATATTAATGGGCGAATTTTTATCATATCCTTCGGCATTGTCTTTGGGCAACTGCATATACCTTTCGGTATAAATATTGTCGTAAAACCGCCAATTGGTTACTGGGACAACTGCAATAGCCGCTTTAAAAATATCGGCACCTTTAGCCAAACAAATACTGCTCATAAACCCTCCATAGCTCCATCCCCAAATGCCAATTCGTGTTGAATCGATAAACGGCAGATTGCCGAAATATTTGGCAGCCGTAATTTGGTCGTCACTTTCATATTTACCTAAATTTTTATACGTCATTTTTTTAAATTCAGCGCCGCGAGCGCCGGTTCCTCTATTGTCAACACAGGCTATTATATAGCCTTTTTCGTTGGCCAGCATCTGATGCCACCAATAATTAGATCCGCCCCATGCATTGAGTACTTGTTGTGAGCCCGGCCCCCCATAAACGAACATGAGTAATGGATATTTTTTATTGGGGTCAAAATCGTCGGGTTTTATAATCCAATAGTTTAGGTCCACATTGTTTTGAATTGGCAATTGGCTAAAGTTAACTTGCGATAGCTTGTAATCTTGCATTTTTAAAACAAGGGCATGGTTGTCTTCCAATATTCTCAATTGGGTACCGGTGGCGTTAATAATGCTAGTAACCGATGGTGCATTGATGGTGGAAACGGTGTGCAACAGAAAACTGAAATCGATACTGAAAGCGGCTGAATGCATTCCTGGGTGAGGGGTAATGTCGGTTTTATTTTTGCCATCTAAATCAATTTTATAAATGTGTTTTTCTAATGTAGAAGCCTCGAATCCTGAATAATATACTTGCTTGCTTTGTTCATTATAACCCAAAATTTCGGCTACGTCCCATTGTCCTTTGGTGGTTTGCATTATTTCGGGGCCATCCACTTTATGCAAATAAATATGGCGAAATCCATCGCGTTCGCTTGTAAGCAACATAAGCTCGCCTCCTGGCAAGTAGGTGAGGTCGTCTGTAATGTCTACATAGTATTTATCGGTTTCTTCGTGCGACACGCGCGTTTTTCCTGTTTTGGTTTCGGCAAGTAATATCTCCCATTTATTTTGTAAGCGATTGAGGCGTTGAATAGACAAAAGTTCCGAATTTTTGGTCCATGTAATGCGGGGTAAATACTGGTCGTTTTCTGAACCGGTTTCCATTTTAGTTGATTTACCTCCTTTTAAGGAATATACATATACATCTACAACCGAATTGGCTTCGCCGGCTTTAGGGTATTTAAAGGTTTGATTGGTAGGATAAAGGCCATCAAATTGGGTCATTGAAAATTCGGGAACCCTCGTTTCGTTAAATTTATAATAAGCCAAAGCTGATCCATCTCCATTC
>CANMPY010000287.1 GCA_947499775.1 Bacteroidota bacterium
TAAAAAATAATCCTAGAGTAGCTGAAATTATTAAAAATAGAAGATAAAGTGAAATTACTGAACTCGTTATATCCCATGCTGCTCCTTCGTTAATATTAGCTTTTTTTTCTATTAACATCGGAATAATTACATATCCTAATCCACCGATTAACACCGTGCTCATGTAAACTGGAATTGTCTGAGCAACTAGATAAGCTTCCATTTCGCTATTAGTTCCAAAAAAACTCGCAGATATTATATTAATTATGAATCCAATTAATTGGCCAATAATAGTAAAGCCAGTTAATATAAGAGTTGGCTTGATTAGACTTCGCATAATTGTATTTTATCCAAAAAACTATAATCGGAGTTAAGTTTTTTGGGTAACAAAACAGACCCCAAAAGTTTCCTTACCAGGATGTCTTTTTGTTATCAATTCTTCAGCTAAGAGTATTCTCAAATTAAGTTTTTCGAACAACACTTTTAATTCAGGATTAAAAAAATACCTTACCGAATGAGTTTCATTAATTGCTACAACCTTCGATGTTTGCTTTTCTTGAATATAAATCTCATAATTAACATCAACAATATTTTCATTAAAGTGTATTACTGGCTCAACAAATCGAGTTACCTTTATTTTATCATTTTCAAACTTTTTAATTCTAGTTTGCGGTAAATCGTTTAAAACGGATGGCCCATACCAACAATCAAAAATAAACAGCCCGCCTGATTTTAAATGTTTAACAGCATTAGAAAATCCCTTGTTCATTGCATCATTGGAAGTCAAATAATTCATAACGTGGAATAATGACACCACACAATCAAACTCCATTTTTAAGTTCAGGGATGTTATATCACCTTGTAAAAATTTTAAGTTCTCCCAGGCTTCATGAGTTTGTTTCTCTTTAGCTATTGCGATCATACTCTCAGACAAATCAACTCCAGTTACATCAAAACCCTTTCTCGCAAGATAGAAATCATGGCTTCCAGTTCCACAACCCAAATCTAATATGGTAGTAGTTTTAGGCGCAAAATTCTGAATTAAACTATTGACATAATCGGCTTCTTCTTTATAATCTTTTAGACTATAAATCAAATCATAATAATGAGCATAATGGTTAAAAACTTCCATTGAAAATTGATTTAAATCGGTTAGCCGCAACTATTACTTGTTCATCTGTCAATCCTAATCCACTTGGAATATACAGTCCCCTTCTAGCTAAGTTTTCGCTTACTGGATGACTTTCGTCATTAAAAAGGTTCATTTTTTGAAAAACTGGTTGCTCATGCATACACCAAAAAAATGGTCTTGCACCAACACCTATTTTTTCAAGTTTTTTTATAGCCTCTGATGCGTCGAATGGAATTTCATCCTTTAATACAATTCCATAAACCCAATATATACTATTAGCATAATCGGTCTCATTTAAGTTAAGTTGGATACCCTTGACATTATATAATAAATCATTATAAATTTCGCCAATCCTCCTTTTCTTTTGAACAAATTCATCCATCCGTTCTAATTGTGCCAAGCCAATAGCGGCTTGCATATTCGTCAATCGATAATTATAACCAAGTTCATAATGAACGAATCTTCTTTCAGATTGAAAAGAAAGATTTCTTAATGACCGGCATCTTTCTGCTAACTCCAAATTATCGGTAGCAATCATTCCACCTTCACCTGTCGTAATATGTTTATTTGGGTAAAAGCTAAAACAACTAATATCACCAAAACTTCCTACAGGCCTCTCTTTATAATACTGACCATGCTGTTCAGCGGCGTCTTCAATAATTTTCAAATTATACTTTTGGGCAATCTGCAAAACTTTGTCCATATCCACAGGTATTCCATAAATATGCACAACCATTATCGCTTTGGTCTTAGGGGTAATTTTTGATTCAATTAAGTCAACATCCATGTTCCAATGAATTGCGTCAGAATCTACCAATACAGGAATAGCGCCAACCCTAATGATAGCCGAAGCGCAACAAATAATTGTGAATGTGGGCATAATAACTTCATCCCCTTCTTGAAGGCCAAGTGCAATCAAAGCGGTATCTAATGCAACCGACCCATTACTTACTGCAATTCCATGTTTTCTGCCCATTTTAGCAGCAAAACCGTCTTCAAATCTCTTAATAAATGGACCTTCCGAGGAAATCCAGCCAGTATCGATACATTCATTTAGATATTTCTTTTCATTTCCATCTAAGAGAGGGATGTTTACTGGAATAAATTCGTTATTCATAATTTTACATTAAAGGCTGTTCTAATCTAAATGTATCGGATTCATATTCTTTTCCACCTCTTGGTCCATCAGTAAATACAAGCATTTCTGACTGCTCAATTCCTACCAAGGCATGCTTTTCCATTGGAACAGTAACTACAAGATCACCTTTATTTAGTATTAATTCAGATATTGGTCCATCCTCAAATTGAGTAACTAGTTTAATCCTACCTCTTAAAACATAATTCCACTGTGTAGTCTTTTTGTGATAATGATTTGCCCTGACCGATCCAGCAGAAAAAGAAATATATGTTATCGCATTTATACTTTGATTTTCTACCAAATCAATGATAATACCACGATCATCCTCGTGATTAATAATTGTATCTATAATATTCATACTTTAAATTTTTTTCTTACACAATTCTTGGACTTGGGATAGGTATGATAAATTTACCTCCTCTATCTATATATTCTTGGTTATTTTTCATAATTTCATCAGCAAAATTCCAGGCTAACAGCAGTGAGTAATCAGGCATATCTTCTAATAATTTGCTGTCAGGATATATAGGGATATGACCACCAGGAGAATAGGAGCCGATTTTCAAATGTGATTTTTCTGTCACATAATCTAATACCTGTTTATCAAGTTTGCAATAATTTAAAAGCGTCATTCCCTTGGCTGGTGCACTAACTGCAACTATTCTTTTACCTTCGCTTTTAAGTTTAAATAATAAAAGATTTAATTCAATTTTGTTACTTTCAACTCTTCTTGCAAACTCTTTCAAAGCGACAATATCTCTCAGTTTAGCTTCTTTCTCTAAACTCAATACATCTAAAACACTTTCATGGATAGGATAAT
>CANMPY010000288.1 GCA_947499775.1 Bacteroidota bacterium
TCCCAATGGTTGTATGGGAGGGGGAGATGAAGGTAATGGTTTTGACGCTTCATAATGGTACTGATATTAAGTTTACTACAACAAATATTACGAATTAAAACCGCAAAAACCGTAAAAGAATTGTCATATTAAAATCCTAAAAAAATGACAAAGGGTTTTTATAATGAGATATAGCTTTTAAAAGCTGCGGCTACAAAGCCCGCTGAAAATTAAAAGGGAAAATGAACTATCCTTCATGCTTCTTTGTGTTCTCCATGCCTCTGTGTTAAAAAATTACACCAAATCAGTCAAGCTCAATTCAAGGCCTTTGTTTGATAAACCTGTATGCTTTGGGTTGAATTGATGAAGCCTCATCAACTCACTTTTAATAATTGTTGACGAATCTTTTAATATGGCAACATCATTCACATCGGCGCCTTTTTTCATTAAGTAAGCAAATACACGTGCCATGCCACAATTGGCAATAAAATCGGGAATAACCGCTATATTTTCATCTGCCAAACGGCTAATTGGGCCCATAAAAATTTCTTGGTCGGCAAAGGGTACATTGGCTCCGCAACTTATGACTTCCATACCTCCTGCTATCATTTGTTTTACATGGTCTTCGGTAACTAATCGTGATGCTGCAGCCGGTATAAATATTTCGGCACCCAAACTCCAAATTTGCGCATTCGCTTCCTCAAATGAAATAAGATTATCAGCATTTAAGTAATGCCCTTTTTTATTTAAGAAAAGGGTGTTTACCTCCTCAAAGCCCATGCCATTTTTATTAATAATTCCGTGTGTGCGATCAATTATTCCGGCAATTAAAACCCCATTTTTACTCAAATACCATGCGGCGGTTGCGGCCACATTGCCCCATCCCTGTATGATAGCCATTTTCCCTTTCATCATTCCACCCCAAATTTCGTAGTAATGGCGTACCGCCTCTGCCACGCCCCATCCTGTAACCATATCCGATATATTGTAACCCCGGTTTACATCAGGCGAAAATCGTTCGTCGCTTATTTTTAAACTAACTCCGGTTTGCAAACGCATGATGGATTTAAGTTTTTCTTCGGATGTGTAATCTTTTAAATACCCGTTTACGGTTCCTTCCTGTGGGTGCAATAATCCTAATTGGGCGGTTATCGGTATCACTTCGTGAATTTCATCAACATTTAAGTCGCCACCTGTTCCGTAATAGTGTTTAAGAATTGGATAAACTGCTTTAAACCAGCGCTCTAATACACCTTTCTTGCGGTCGTCGGATGGGTCAAAGTTTATTCCTGATTTTGCCCCTCCAATGGGTGGGCCTGCAATGGTAAACTTTACTTCCATCGTTTTGGCTAGGGAAATAACTTCATGCTTGTTTAGTCCTTTGCGCATGCGTGTGCCGCCACCGGCAGATCCGCCACGCAATGAATTTATCACTAACCACCCCTCGGCTTCTGTTTCTGAATCTTTCCACTCAAAGACGATTTCAGGTTGTTTGTGTTCGAATTTTTTTAATAATGACATTTTATTTTAGTATATAGTTTTTAGTGCAGAGTACAGAGATTATGAGTACAGCGTACAGAGATTTTTAGTAAAGAGTAAATAGATTTTTAGTGCAGAGTACATAGATATTAATAAAGAAATATGAGGTTAAAATAGACTTCAATTATTGGAAATTAATTTTTGACAAATACTATCGTTTTTAAAGTCACATTTCTCTGTACTCAAAATCTCTGTACTCATCATCTCTGTACTAAAAATCTCTGTACTCAAAATCTCTGTACTCATATCTATTAAACCAATTTTGAAAAATCACCATGCAACGAACCACTTACCGTATCGGCTTGGGCCCCTGTATAGCTTGCTAAAACATTGGGTTTGTTTTGAATGCGTAAAACGCCCATTAAGGCAAAAACCAAGGCTTCTTTATAATTAATCAGTTGTGTGTCGGGTACTATTATTTCGGCATCGGTATTTGATTGAATATAATCAATAAGTACGGGATTAAGGGCTCCGCCTCCTGTAGTTAATACCTTTATTTTTGTAGAATCTCCATCTGCTAAGTCATCAATATTTTGTCCTATTTGACTGGCAATATGATCTACAAGTGTTTTCATCTTATCGTTTTTTTCGATTTTTGATTCACGAACAAATCCCCAAAAATTTTGATTTATCCATTCGCGACCTAACGATTTTGGATAAGGGTGTTTGTAATATGGAATTGTGTTGAGCACTCCTAACAAATCGTAGTCAATTTTGCCTGTTTCTGCTATTTTTCCATCTTCATCATATTCCATGTTAAACTCTCGTGCAATTCTGTTTAACAATATATTAGCCGGACATATATCATAGGCAACATTTTGCCCATTAACCCTGGCCGATATGTTTGCAAATCCACCAATATTCAAACACATATCGTATTCGTCGAAAAGCAAAGTGTCGCCAATTCCAACTAATGGAGCACCTTGGCCGCCCAAAATAATATCCATGGCTCTGAAGTTGGTTACGCAAGGCAATCCTGTTATAGCTGAAATAGCGTTTCCGTCGCCTATTTGCGTCGTTAAGTTATTTTCGGGTTGATGAAAAATTGTATGGCCATGTGAAGCGATTAAATCGGCTGTGAGATTTGATTCTTTTAAAAAGGTGTTAACCAAAATGCCAATATATTCGCCATAGTAGCGGTCGGTACGTACAAAATTATAGGCCGACTGAGAGCGAAGTTTTGATAAACGCAAGCGCCATTTTTCGTCGTATTCAATGGTTTGGGCGGCATTAATTTTATAGCTCCATTTGCTGTTGATTTGGTTAAGGGTGCAATGAACAAGGTCTATGCCATCCATTGACGTGCCCGACATGATGCCTACTACTTTATATTCTGTCATGTGATTATTAGTTTAATTTATTTTGGATTATCTATTTAAAATTCTTTTTTAGTATCAGCAAATAAAAAACAAGTCCTTAATATTATTAGAAGTAGTGTAATGTATTTAGCTTACGAATAGCGTAAATAATGCAATACGAATAACCATTTTAAAGGATGCCGCAAAAATAAGATTTTTAGGCCAAGAATATTGTCAAAACCT
>CANMPY010000289.1 GCA_947499775.1 Bacteroidota bacterium
CACAAGAAAAATTAGATGGCATAACCCGAAAAAATCATCAAGGAGCCATAGGATTCATTGCCCCTGTAGAGTATCAAAATTTTGAAGAGATCATAACTGGGTTATTTGAAAAAGGCGTCGATCCATTAATCTTGGTCTTGGATGAAATTACGGATGTTAGAAATTTTGGGGCCATAGCGCGAACCGCATTATGTATGAATGTTCATGCTATAGTTATACCAGCTAATGGTTCAGTTACCATTACCCCAGATGCCATTAAGACGAGTGCAGGCGCTTTACTTTCCATTCCGGTTTGCAAAGTAAAATCGCTGCCTGTGGCTATTGAAAAAATGAGAGAATACAGCCTTCAAATAATTGGGTGTACCGAAAAAGGGAGCGATTGTATAAATAATTTAGACCTTTTGGGGCCAATAGCTATTGTTATGGGTTCCGAAGAAAGGGGGCTTTCGCCATTGATACTTCGAATAGCTGATAAATTAGCCTTTATACCAATAACAGGCCCCGTTAAATCGTTAAATGTATCCGTTGCTGCGGGCATGGTATTATATGAGGTTAGAAGACAAAACCCGCTTTCGAATTAAATATTCAATCATCAATATTCATTACCAAACAGAGGCATTATTTATTTTGAGCAGGATATTGAAAATCTAAACTATGTCAAAGATCAAATCGTCGTTTTTTTGCCAAAATTGTGGAGCTGTAGCTGCTAAATGGATAGGGAAATGTACCGCATGTGGTTTATGGAATACGTATGTTGAAGAAATAATTGTAAAAGACGATAAAAGCTCGAAATGGGATAGCGGCGAACCGAATGGCAAATTAACTTCATCCAAAAACAAACCTAAAACCTTTGCCGAAATTGATTCGATTAAGGAAAAAAGATTTTCAACATTGGATGGGGAATTAGATAGAGTGCTAGGAGGAGGAATTGTAGCGGGAAGTTTAATTCTGTTGGGTGGAGAACCTGGTATTGGAAAAAGTACCTTGCTTTTGCAAATGGCTGTAAAAAGCAATTACAAAGTTTTATACCTATCAGGCGAAGAAAGCGAATCTCAAATTAAAATGAGAGCAGAACGGGTTGGTATTCGTAATGAAGAATGCTATATTCTTTCGGTTACGCATATTCAGACCATCTTTCAGGTCATAAAAGAACTTAAACCCGATATTGTTATTATCGATTCAATCCAAACGCTCTATACCACTCAAATTGATTCATCACCTGGTAGTATTTCTCAAATAAGAGAATGCGCCGCCGAGTTTTTACGCTTTGCCAAGGAAACCTATACCCCTGTTTTTTTAATTGGCCATATAACAAAAGATGGCGTAATAGCTGGTCCTAAGGTTTTGGAACATATGGTTGATACCGTACTTCAATTTGAAGGCGACAGGCACCATACCTATCGTATCTTAAGAACTATAAAAAATCGTTTTGGCTCAGCCTCAGAAATTGGCATTTATGAAATGATTCAAAGTGGATTACGAGAGGTTTCTAATCCCAGTGAAATATTAATCACCCAACGCCAACAGCCCTTATCAGGAATTTCGATAACGGCGGCAATAGAAGGCATGAGGCCTTTGCTAGTAGAAACGCAAGCATTGGTTAGCAGCGCAGTATACGGAACGCCTCAGCGCAATTCAAATGGATTTGATTTGCGACGATTAAATATGTTGTTGGCCGTGCTCGAAAAGCGATGCGGATTTTATTTGGCTTCGCAAGATGTATTTGTAAATATTGCAGGGGGATTAAAATTAGAAGATCCAGCTATTGATTTAGGAATAGCGATAGCCATATTATCTTCTTTTCATAATCAAGTTGTAAACCCAACTTATGTTTTTGCAGGCGAAATAGGATTAAGTGGCGAAATACGAGCGGTAGGTAAAATAGAGCAACGTATATCGGAAGCCGAAAAATTAGGGTTTAAATCCATAGTTATTTCTAAGTTTAACCAAAAAGGATTGGCTAAATCTACAATTGAAGTAATTGCCGTATCAAAAATCGAAGAGTGCTTAGATTTTGTTTGGTTGTAATATAGGCGCTAATTGGCACGCAAGTATTACCAACAGTAACTCCTGCTAAATCTGTATATAATGAATTTTGAATTCCCTTAATTTATCGCCAGTAGCTTAATATTCCGGCAGCTACTCCAATTCTACAAAACCAATAGCCTACATGAACGAGTACCCAACGCCAATCGCGTTTTTCGAATAAGGCAGGTGTTCCAAAAACAGGTAGCAATATCATTAACGCTAGGGTTATGGCATGAACAATGCCATGTTGAAAGGTGTGAAACTTTAAATCTTCCTGACCAGGTCCAGTAACATTTGCAACCAAAAACATAGTAAAAAGTAGAGTAAGTAAAAAGGCAATCCCGTAGGTTACAGCTGGATTTTTAGGCGTAAGATCTTCATAGGTTTTTCCTAATGATCTAGCCCATATTTTTCCCATAACAGCAGGATGAAACCAAAGGTATCCAACAATCATTTGAGCAACTACGGCAGTGGCAAAAGCCATCCAATTAATTTGCAATTCTTCCATAATTTATTTTTTTTAAAAGTTTATATCATTCAAACCTAATTATTTTATGAATAAGAATGGTGGTTTGCTAATATTTAATTACTTAAATCGTTTAATTATACTTCTATGGATTAGTGTAATCCAACAGGTAGCGTATATTTTCGTTCAGCATTTGCTTTTTTTAAGTAAACCAATAAGGGTTCAAAATAGTCGAGCATCGGCTTTGCACTCATTTCGCTTCCCAAATGTTTTTTTAAGTGTTCTCTCCAATCTACGCTTGCACCAGGATACATGAGTTCTTTTAAAAACTTACCAGTTGCAGTGCTCCCCCAATAGTTGGTATTATGTGGATCTTGCTTTAGTATTTTTTTGGCAATATGATCATGAAATTGAAACAACAATACATTGCTCATGCTGTAATCGTAATACTGCGCTGCATCATCATTAATATGGGTTTTGGTTGCAGCGTCGCAATACAATTCGCTTCTAGTACTTGGGGGTTCAATGCCCTGATACTTTTTTACTAAGTCCT
>CANMPY010000290.1 GCA_947499775.1 Bacteroidota bacterium
GAACGATGAAAAGTGAATTAGAACGATCTGGTAGTATATCTAAATATGTAGATGTAATGAGAGTAGAGTTAAATTATATGCATACTAAATGGATGATTGTTTGTGACGACTCAGGTGATTGCTTGGGCATTTCGCCATTTTTGACACGATAGCTTCCTTTATTAATGGCATTTTATAAAAGAAAAAGTAAGTTATGGGTTGTATCTTTCACTAATTAGAAAGATTTACTACGAATTTTGAGCTATTATATGGTATACATGTTAATAATCGACTATACATTTAAAGGAACCAATTAAAAACGCAAACGCGTGTATTGTAAGTTTTTATGATTTCGTTCATACATTGCCATACTTAGTTTGAATGTTTTGCACACCGTGTATAAAAAATATTACGAATATTTATCATTATTAATACAATGATAATTAAGTAATTACATTTTATTTAGATGAATTCTAAATTGATTATTTTGTGTAAAAATTACATAAGTTCAATCCCTTAACTCACTTATATTTGCACCCGAAAAATCAGGTCGTTATAGCATATGTTTAAATATTTAAAAAGTAGAAGAATTTTGGCAGCATTGACAACAATGCTCACCGTTTCAACTGCTAGTATAGCACAAGATCCGGCAGCTACAGGCGAAGGACAACCAAGTCTTTTTTATACGAATACTACATTCGTTATTGTGCTGTTACTCTGTTTGTTATTTATGGTAATTGCCTATTTATTATATAGGGTAAAAAGCCATTTAGATAAAATAATTGACGATCAAACGGAGGGGGGAAGGGAATTAACACGCTATGAAAGAATTATTAAGCCATGGCTAAAAACACTAAATCCAACTATTACTTCTTTATTAATAGGTACAAGTTTTGGTTTAGTTGCCTTCGTTCAAGGGTATAAATTTGGCATGACCGAAGTTGGGGTTCAAAAAGGATACTCGCCTACCCAGCCTATTAATTATTCGCATAAGGTTCATGCTGGCAAATTGCAAATAGATTGCAAATATTGCCATTCAACAGCAACCAAAAGCAAGCAAGCCAGTATACCATCGGCTAATACATGTATGAATTGCCATAAATATATTACGCTTCGCGATAAATACGATGGCAAAGTATCGCCCGAAATTAGCAAAATTTATAAGGCGATAGGATGGGATCCTGAAGCAAATGCTTATATTCCAAACTATAAGCAAAAGCCTATTGAATGGGTGCGAATACACAATTTGCCCGATCTTTCTTATTTTAATCACTCACAACACGTTGTAGCCGGAAAGGTTGAATGCCAAACTTGCCATGGTCCAATTCAAGAAATGGATAAGGTTTCTCAATTCTCAAGTTTACAAATGGAGTGGTGTATCAATTGCCACAAAGAAAGAAGTGTAGATGTGGCAAACAATAAATATTATGAAGACCTTCATAAACGATTGAAAATTGAAGGAAAAACAGTTTATACCGTTGCAGATAACGGAGGATTGGAATGTGGTAAATGTCATTATTAGTATAAGTTTTAGATTGAACTAAATGGAATTAAATAATAATCAATATTGGAAAGGAATTGAGGAGGTAGAAAGACAACCTGAGTTTATGCAAAGCCGTGGCAATGAATTTCATGAGGCATTACCTCTTGAGGAAGTTCTAAATGCTACCGACCTTGATCTTTCTTCAAACCGTCGCGATTTTTTAAAATTTTTCGGCTTTAGTGTTTCGGCCGTTGCATTGGCAGCTTGTCAAAAAACGCCTGTAAAATACGCTATCCCATATGTTGTAAAACCTCAAAATATTACTCCAGGAAACGCAGAATATTATGCCTCTACCTGTGGTGGCTGCAACACAAGTTGTGGAATTTTAGTTAAAACAAGAGAAGGTCGTCCAATTAAAGTAGATGGCAACACCTTATCTCCCTTATCTAAAGGAGCGTTATGTGCCACAGGACAAGCTAGTATATTATCGTTATACGATATTAACCGATTAGCTAACCCACTTGTAAATGGTACAGAAGAAAAAGATTGGACAAAATTAGATCAAGGTATAACAGCCAAACTTGGTCAAATAGCAACAGCAAACGGAGGTATTCGTATTGTTACAGGAACGTCTAACAGCCCATCATTCGATAGAGCATTAAACGCGTTTAAGGCAAAATACCCTACTAGCAGTGTGGTTGTTTACGATCCTATTTCATATTCAGGAATATTATTGGCAAATGAGCAATCCTTTGGAAAAAAAGTATTGCCTTCGTATAATTTTGATAAAGCAGAAGTTATTGTATCCTTCGGAGCTGATTTTTTAGGAACTTGGATATCACCTGTTGAATATACAAAACAGTGGTCGACTAATAGAAACCCAAAAGGGGGAAAGATGTCAAAACATTATCAGTTTGAATCTACCCTTTCGCTTACAGGTTCTAATGCCGATGTTAGAATACCAATGCGCGATTCAAAAGAAGGACTTTACCTTATATCCTTATATAATCACATAGCTACATTGGCTGGTACAGCTCAAATACAAGTTGCACAAAATGCTGAATTAGCAGGTAATGCACTTAAAAATGCAGCCAAAGAATTATTTGCAGCTAAAGGAAAATCTTTAGTGGTATCAAAATCAAATAATCCAGCTTGCCAAACCTTGGTTAATGGTATTAATATTATGTTAGGCAATTATGGAGTAACCATTGACCTTGATAATTATTCAAACCAATCTAAATTTGTTGAAGCTGAATTTGAGAAATTTGTTAGCGAACTAAATTCTGGATCCGTTCAGGGGGTAATTTTTATTAATTCAAATCCAGTTTATTCTTATTATAATTCTACTAAATTAGTAGAAGGGCTTAAAAAAGCCAAGTTAGTGGTTTCTACAGCCGATCAAAAGGATGAAACTTCCGACCTAGCAGCATATGTTTGTCCTGATAATCATTATTTAGAAAGTTGGGGAGATGCCGAACCTAAAGCAGGATTATTTTCCTTTACCCAACCAACAATTACACCCGTATTCAATACACGCCAAGCAATTGAATCAGTATTGGTATGGGCCGGAACTGCAGCGAG
>CANMPY010000291.1 GCA_947499775.1 Bacteroidota bacterium
AAACAAAAATTAAACGGTTTTCGAATGACGAACTAAGGCAAAGGTTTGTGGATGCAAGCAAACCACAAGCCGACATACTAGGATTAACCATACCCGATCCCGAATTAAAATATAATGAAGAAACAAAACATTGGGATTTTGGGCAAATCAACTGGGAAGAGTTTAATAATGTGGTTCAAGGCAATGGCCCTTGTAACAAAATAAGAGTTAAAGCAAGAAAAGACGCTTGGGATAATGGGAAATGGGTAAGAGATGCGGCAACATCCTATGCCGAAAAACAAAAACAACGAAAATTTGAATCCAAACAAGTAGCATAATGAGCAGTACAAAAAGTTGGCCTCTTTGGGAGGTATTTATTAGGAGTAAGAAAGGATTAAACCATAAACATGTTGGCAGTTTGCATGCATCGGATGCCGATATGGCAATTGAAAATGCGCGCGATGTATACACACGCCGTCAAGAGGGAATAAGTATATGGGTTGTAGAATCTATAAATTTAACCGCATCTGATCCAAAAATTAAAGATTCGATGTTCGAACCAGCTGCTGATAAAATATACCGCCACCCTACGTTTTATAATCTGCCCGATGAATTGAAACATATGTAAGGGGAAAGGGTAAAGGAGAAAGGTTAAGGTTAAGGTTTAGGTTAAGGTTAAGGTTAAGGCAGAAAGGTTAAATAAATAATAAATACAATTAGAAATTATAACAAATTTGAAACTATCAGAAAAACAGAATCTCCTCCATTATCTTCTTCATATGGCCGATAATGGTCTTATACTTGCTCAACGATTAGGAGAATGGTGCGGCCATGGTCCGGTTTTAGAACAGGACATTGCACTAACCAACATTGCCCTAGATGTACTTGGGCAATCACGTTATTTTTACCAATACGCAGCCGAGGTTGATGGAAATGGAAAGTCGGAGGATGATTTTGCCTATTTTAGAGATGAAAGAGAATTCAAAAATTTCATATTACTTGAGCAACCAAATGGAGATTGGGCGCATACCATAATGCGGCAATTTTATTACGATAATTTTATGCAATTAGTGTATAGTCAATTGGTATCAAGTTCCGATGCTCAGGTATCAGCAATTGCATCAAAAGCCATAAAAGAAGTTGATTATCATTTAAAATTTAGCAGCGAATGGGTTATCCGCATGGGCGATGGAACAGATGAAAGTCATAAACGTATTCAAGAGGCTGCATCTGCATTATGGGAATATACAGGCGAAATGTTTATTCCTGCTGATTACGAATTAGAAACCTTGGGTATTTGCACTAATGTAGCAAATTTAAAAAACGAGTGGCTGAAACGTTTAAACGATGTTTTTAATCAAGCTACACTTCAAGTTCCTCAAACAAATTGGTTTCAAACAGGAGGAAAATCAGGTGTCCATTCAGAATATTTAGGAATTCTATTAACTGATTTGCAATATATTCAGCGCACATTTCCTGGATGCAAGTGGTAGTTTATTAGACGAAAAAAAAATATCAAATGCATTGTATTAATTATATTTGACAAAAAATAGATATGAATCTCATTTACATTCTTCCAATTATTTTAATCCTAGTATCTTCAATTGTAACCATCCGCCAAGGTATGATTGGTGTAACCACAATTTTTGGAAAATACCGCAGAGTTTTAAGGCCAGGTTTAAATTTCAGAATCCCCATTCTTGAGCAGGTTTTCAAACGAATAAGTATTCAAAACAGGTCAACAGAATTAGGCTTTCAAGCCGTTACTTTAGACCAAGCCAATGTAAATTTTACAGCTTTAGTGCTTTATGCTGTTTTGAACCATGAGGAAGAAACCGTAAAAAATGTAGCCTTTAAATTTATTGATGAGCGAAGTTTTAATCAATCGTTGATACGAACTATAGAGGGTAACGTGCGATCGTTTGTTGCCACAAAAAAACAAAGTGAAATACTTACCCTTCGCAATGAAATAGTACTTTATGTAAAGGATAATTTAGATGATGTATTTGAATCATGGGGTTATCATTTGATCGATGTTCAAATGAACGATATCACATTTGATGAAGAGGTAATGAGAAGTATGGCTAAAGTAGTAGCCTCGAACAACTTAAAAGCGGCTGCCGAAAACGAAGGTCAAGCCTTATTAATTACCAAAACTAAAGCTGCCGAAGCCGATGGAAATGCAGTAAGAATTTCGGCCGAAGCCGAACGACAAGCAGCCATGTTGCGCGGTCAAGCGGTAGCTTCGTTTAGAGAGGAAGTGGCAAGAGGAATGAGCGTTGCGGCTAAAGAAATGCAAGCTTCTGAATTGGATAATTCAGTAATCTTATTTACCATGTGGACCGAAACCCTAAAACACGTAGCCGAAAATGGGAAAGGTAATGTTATATTTCTTGACGGTTCTGTTGACGGTATGGAAAAGTCTGTAAAACAAATGATGGCTATGCAAAAGTTGCAAAGCGGCAAATAAAACCTTAATCAAGAAATAGGGCTTCGTATATAATCGAAAGCACTTACATAGAATTCATTTGTTATAGTGCATTAAAAACTTTTATTTTTTTGGTTTCACTTCATGTCTGTTCAAAAAAAAATAAACTCTTCAGAAATACGCACGATTCTATCATCGGTATGTGACCCTGAAATTCCTGTTTTAACCATCGAAGATTTGGGAATCATTAGGAATATAGACACCTCTGGTCAACGGCTTATCATTACTATAACACCCACCTACAGCGGATGTCCGGCTATGACCATGATAGAAGTGGACATGAGGACCGCATTATTAAGTGCAAATATTTTAGACTTCGAAATAAAAACAACCCTTTCGCCGCCATGGACTACAGATTGGATAAGTGAAAACGGACTTAAAAAATTGAACGACTATGGCATAGCCCCTCCTGAAAAAAGCCTGACCTCAAAGTTAGCGCTATTTTCAAAATATGCAGAAGTGGCTTGCCCTCAATGTGGCTCTAAAGAAACAGAAATGGTTAGTCGATTTGGTTCAACCGCTTGCAAAGCCATGTATAAATGTTTGGAATGTAAAGAACC